>DATBEY010000050.1:0-3585 GCA_036558765.1 Binatia bacterium
ATTCGTCGTTATAGAGAATGACGAGCTCGGGCCCCCACCAGATCACGATGGGAAAAGCGCAGTCCAGGGCGATTCTGACGGAGGTGCGAAGGCTTTGCGGCCAAGAAGCGATCGGGCCGAGCGGCGTTTTCGACCAGTCCAATTCACGGATGAGCCTTTCCATCTCGCCGCCGCCCGCGAGGAAATCCTTATGGCCGGCCGATTTCATATCCACGTCTTCATTTCCGAAAGTGGTTGGGCACAATCTCTACCTGGATCGTGAGCAAGCGCTGCGATTTAGATCATCGGTCACGAACGGTTTTCCAGGAACGCATCTTTCTAGCCCGCCCGCTTGATGCTTCCGAGACGCAAAGCGCGAGAAGCGTTCCGGCCGACGCGGAACCTGGACCATTCTAATTCTAATAATGATAGCGGGGACCGTTTCAAGGGGTACGTAAGACCGCGGTTCGTTCCCGTAAAAACTACTTTTCGTTCTTCGATTTCGAGCGAAGAGAGTTTGAGCGGCCTCGAGGAGGCGTTTCGTGAATTGGTCGAGGATTATTACACGGACCGCACCGGGTCCGATCGCACGGACCAAGCATTTGCGATCTCGGCGTTGACTGTCTGCCCCTTGTTTCGCAAATTTTCCCTTCTTTTGCGTGAACACACACCATTTGTCGTCGCATCGGTTTCAAGACGCCGCTATTTAAATAATCACCGCAAAAAAAATTTGACACTCGCGAATTGCGGCTGTAGTAATTTTTCAAACCCTTCAACGTGCAGTTGCGCTGCCGCAGACCGCGCGATGACGATGTCTTCTCTAACCTATTCGTTTGTCGGAAACAGCTCAGCCATCTGGCATCTTAAAACCTACATGCGCAAAGTCGCGCTAACGGACGCGCACGTATTAGTCACCGGCGAAACGGGTACCGGCAAAGAGTTGGCAGCGCAATATATTCACGATCAAAGTGCCAGGCGCGGTAAACCGTTGATGGCCATCAATTGCGCCGCGTTACCGGACGGTCTGCTCGAGAGCGAATTGTTCGGCTACGAACGGGGCGCGTTCACAGGAGCCGTCTCTTCATATCCCGGTAAACTTCGGCTCGCCGATCGCGGAACCGTATTGTTCGATGAGATCGGTGACATGAGTCTCTATGCGCAAGCGAAAATCCTCCGTGTCATCGAAACCAAGCAGATCTATCCGCTAGGGGGTCACCGTAGTATTCCCGTCGATATTCGGATTATCGCGGCAACGAACCGGGAATTGGAAGCACAAGTGAGAGGAGGCGAATTCCGGCAGGACCTTTATTATCGGCTTAACGTGGCGCGCATCAGCCTGCCGCCGCTCCGCGATCGGAAGTCGGATATTCCTCTACTGCTCAATTATTTTGTGCAGAAATGCAGCGAGCGAACCGGGATCCGCATCGCGGGATTCAGTGATGAAGCACTGGAAGTGCTGGCGCGCTACGAATGGCTCGGCAATATTCGCGAGCTGATGAACCTGGTGGAGCGGATTTTCATCGATCCTCCCATGGATAAAATCCGCGTCGCGGATTTGCCGGATTTCGTCCGGACGCCGCAAAGGGTGAAGCATGATACTGCCCCGGATGAACGTGAAATTCTCCTGCATGCGCTGTCCAAAACAAATTGGAACAAAAGCAAAGCTGCCGAGCAGCTGCACTGGTCGCGCATGACGCTTTACCGCAAACTCGTCAAGTATCGCCTAGCCGAACCCGAACCGAAGCGAGATTTCACATGGGCATCGGACGACTGTAACCAGCGTGCGGCGAAAGTGACAAAGTTGTAAAAGCATCCCTGTTACAGTCGATCTCCGATGTTCATCCTCGATTAAACCTGTCTCGGCCCTCATAAAACCCAATCTCTGCGACCTGCTAGCGCCACACCCTACTCCTAACCCGCGCCAACTCGCCTGAGTCTTACTCCCGGCTAAGTGTAACATCGAGTGTTACAGCCGACACTCAACCGGTTGCGCGATTTTGATTGAAGGGTTGCTGAATCAAACAGTTACGCAAACTGTGAATTTGTCGGTCAAGTAGGTACGCAGTTTGCGCATGATCGTGTCAGCAAGCATGGAGGTACGCGAACTCAGAGTGGCTTTCTGAACCATGAGAGTCTCACGCGACAAGTTCCTGAGTAATGAGCGGGATGTTTCGTCGATGAGCAATCCACCCGAAGGCCGCTATGCAAACTATTTCAAGGTCGGTCACAACGCTTTCGAATTTATTATCGACTGCGGTCAATACTACACCGATAACGAGGAACCGCAGGTGCACACAAGGATCATTACCAGCCCGGCGTACGGAAAGGCTCTTCTCCAAACGTTAATCGAATGCTTGGACGAATACGAGAAATCTCACGGCCCAATCAGTGGATGAAGTGAATAGAAAAGATTCTCCGCAGCCCCGGATCTTCCCGGCCGCAAAAAATTAAATTCCTGAGCGAACCGAAACTCAAATGTACACAGCATTGCGCGCTTCGAGCCGAACTGTTGCCAAATTTATCGAGGCCCGGTTCCAAGCGGATCCGCTATTGAGCGGATTTTTTGGCGGCGGCATGGTGGTTTCGCTCGCCACGCCCCAGGAAATGAATGAAAAGCCGGCGGAAGGCTTGTCGGTCTGGCTCTATCGGATCATCCGCGACGATCAGCGCCTCAACGATCCGCCGGTGCGCATCAGCCCGACCGAATTGCGGCCGCCGCCATTGCCGGTCCGGCTGCATTATCTGATGACGCCCGTGACGAATGAACAAACCGGTGATCCCGAAACCGAGCAGCTTATCCTCGGCAAGGTGCTGCAACTATTTCACAGCCATCCGGTCCTGGCCGGCGCGGATCTGCAGGCCGAGTTTGCCGGGACACAAGTTGAGCTGCGCGTTCGTCTCGAGCCTTTAATGCTCGAAGAGATTACACGCGTCTGGGAGGCCCTGGATGGTTCGTATCAGCTTTCGGTGTCTTATGAAGTGAGCGTGGTGAATATCATGCCAGAGTTGGAACCGGAGCAGGTCAGTCCGGTCACGATTTCGCTGCCGGAATACGGACTAATCGTCTCTTCCTGAGTGCTCGACGGGATTATCGATGTCGCGGCGCGCGCTTCAAGTTGGCAACATAATCATTCTCTACTCACCCGATGATCCGGCATCAGTAGTGGACCGGTTCCAGGCGGTGCTGAAAGTTCGCGTCACCGATGAATTGACGGGCATGGCGCCGGCTAGTCCAGCTTCAATCAAGGTTGAAGAGCGGGGATTTTTTTCGCGTCTGGGAAACGATGGTCTCGGTGGACTCGTAGCCATTCCACGGCAGGTTTTCCCGGCGCTCCAGGCGCGCAACTACCCGCTGCACCTGATGATCGGCGCGGCGAGGTACGGGCGGCGCACGCTTGAAAAAGATATTCCTCAAGATTTGAATTTTCCGGGAACGTTCACGCCCGAGGACCTCAATCTCGCTTTGCACCGCGAGCCGGTATTCATTGCCGGACGAACTGCGCGCCTGATCAACAATGCGAGCACTCCGCTACCGAATGCGGAGATTGCCGTGACCGGGATATGGCGAACGCCGCCGCCCGCAAACGTTTCTGTGCCTCCCGATCC
>DATBEY010000051.1:0-7989 GCA_036558765.1 Binatia bacterium
GGCGGAAGCAACCGTTGAAGGGCAAGCGCTCAGCGAGTCGCTCGCAGAAAAGGCCGGGAACATTGCCGCGGAGGAAGCGAAACCGATCAGCGATGTCCGTTCCACCGCCGATTATCGGCGCGCCATGGTCGCAGCGATGACGAAACGGGCATTGCTCAACGCCGCCGTAGGTCCGGCGAAATCATGGGTGGAGCGGCGGGATAGAAGATATTAGAAGAATGGAGTGATGGAGTATTGGAATGTTGGAGTGATGGTGCCACCCAATACTCCATTACTCCACCACTTCTATACCCAATTCGTTTCGAGGTTTTAATGAACAGAACGATTCACTTCACTCTGAACGGCAAATCCGTCACCCGCGAAGCGCCGACACATCGATTGCTTCTCGATCTGCTGCGCGACGAGATCGGTCTCACCGGCACCAAAGAAGGCTGCGGCACAGGAGATTGCGGCGCCTGCACGGTCATGTTGAACGGCAAGCCGGTGAATTCCTGTCTGGTCTTGTCAGGAGAGCTCGACGGCGCGGATATCGTCACTATAGAAGGTTTGAACATCGGTCCTGAGCTTCATCCGGTACAAAAAACGTTTCTGCAGGACGGCGGAGCTCAATGCGGTTACTGCACTCCTGGCATGCTGATGATGTCGAAAGCGCTGCTCGACGAAAACCCCAATCCGACCGAAGACGATATTCGCTATGCGCTTTCCGGCAATCTCTGCCGGTGCACGGGTTATGCGAAAATTATCCAGGCCGTGCAGGATGCGGCAGCGATTCTCCGAAATAAAAATGTTTAACCAGTTCAAACCGTTCAATCGCTTCGCTCCGTTCAAAACGTAAAAGATTCTTCGCCCTTTCCCAGGGCTTAACGGTTTGAACGTCTTGAACCTTTCAGGAGTTAAAAATGTCCGAACTGACAGTCGTAGGCAAACCCGTCCAGCGGGTCGACGCTGAAGAAAAAATAACCGGGCGCGCGGTTTACGGTTACGACCTCGTTCTGCCCAATATGTTATATGGGAAAACCCTGTTCAGTACCAAAGCGCATGCTTTGATCAAACGCATCGATACCGAGAAGGCAAAAAAGCTTCCCGGCGTCGTGGCCGTCGTTACTGGAGAAGACGTACGGTGGACACACGGAGAGTCCGTCAAGGACAAACCGTTCTTGGCACAGGGTAAGGTCCGCTTTATCGGAGAACCCGTGGCTGCCGTCGCCGCAGAAGATGAAGACACAGCGCAGGCTGCAGTCAAATTGCTGGAGGTCGAATACGAAGACCTGCCGGTTTACACCGACCCGGAAGAAGCATGCAAACCGGGTTGCGTAGCGATTCACGAGGATTTTGATAAATACCGCAAGGCCGAATTCATCGTGCCGGGTGCGATGCCCAACGTCGCTGAACACTTCAAGCTACGCACGGGCAACGTCGAGCAAGGCTTCAAAGAATCCGATCTGGTGCTCGAAGAAAGATATTTCGTTCCCATCATCCAGCACGCCGCCATGGAGCCCCACTCCGCGCACGCGCAGTTCGATAGAGAATCGGGCCGTTTGACCATCTGGGTGGCCAACGACGCGCCTTTTCGCGCGCTCCATGAGATCACCGAGGCCTTAAACATGCCGAAGGAGAAAATCCGCTTCATCAATCCCCTCCAAGGCGGCGGTTTCGGCTCTAAAGGCGGACTGAAAGTCGAGCCCATTGCGGTGGCGCTCGCGTTTCACACCAACGGCAGGCCCGTACGCGTAAAGTTCAACCGCGAAGAAACTTTTATTTCGACGCTGACTCGCCACGAAGCCGTGGTGTATTCAAAAACCGGAGTCAAAAAAGACGGCACTTTGATGGCGCGGGAGATGACCATCTATTGGGGCGCCGGCGCTTACGCCGAAAAAAGTCCGACGGTCTGCATCCGCGGAAGCTTGCCTGCGCCGGGCCCCTATCGTATTCCCCACGTCAAAGTCGACGGCTACGCGGTTTACACGAATAAGCCTGTCGCCGGGTCGTATCGCGGCTATGGAATTCCCCAGGGCGCCTGGGCCGGCGAGCAGCAGATGGACGAGATCGCGCACCGTCTCGGCATGGATCCCATCGACATTCGGATGAAAAACATTTTCGTCGAAGGCGATATCTCCTACTGGGGCGAGCGCCTCCATGCCGTCGGTTTGAAAGAGACACTGATTAAGGCGACGGAGGCGATTGATTACGGCAAGAAATCACCGAACCCAAAGCCCGGCATTAAGACCGGCAAGGGCTTCGCGTGCATTCAGAAGCCTACGCGCTCGCCGACGACCTCGGCTGCCGGAGTGCTGGTGAACGCCAAGGGCGAGGTGACCGTGCTCGCGGGCACCGTCGAAATCGGCCAGGGCTGCAACACGATTCTATCTCAGGTCGCTGCTGAAGAGCTCAAAGTTCCGATGGACAAAGTCCGCATGCATCCACTCGATACGGACGTGATTCCCTATGATGCATCGACAACCTCGAGCCGCAGCACCTATCACATGGGAAACGCCGTGCGGCGCGCATCCATCCACGCGCGCGAACAAATCATGGAAGCCGCGCGACCGATGCTCGAGGCCGAGATGAGAGAGATCGATTACGCGGACGGCAAGGTATTCTTGAAAGCCCAGCCGCAGCAGGCATTGCCCATCGGTGAAGTCGTGCGCCGCAAGCTCGGCATCAATGGTGAAGTGCGCGGTGACGGCTCTTACACCTACGAGATTGGTAAAGACTTGGACCTGGAGACCGGCCATAGCGATCATGCTTCCGCATTTTATATGTATGCGACCCAGGCGGCCGAAGTCGCCGTGGACGAAGACAGCGGTCGAGTTCGCGTTTTACGCATGTCGGCGGCGCATGACGTCGGCAAGGCGATCAATCCGCTCAATTGCGTCGCTCAGATCGAAGGTGGCGTCGTAATGGGCATCGGCTCGGCGTTGCACGAAGAAATGGTTGTGGATCCGAGCGGCAAAGTGCGTAATCCATCGTTTCTCGATTATCACTTGGCCACGTCACTGGATATTCCGGAGCTGATTTCGATTGTCGTCGAGTGCGCCGAACCCGAAGGACCCTACGGCGCCAAAGGACTCGGCGAACCGGGACTGGCACCTACACCGGCCGCCATCGGCAACGCCGTCGCGGATGCTATCGGTGTCCGGATCTACGATCTTCCGCTCAAACCTGAAAACGTCTACTGGGCGATGCAGAAACAAAAGAAAAAAAGCGCCGCATAACAAAAACTCTCGAAATCCTGCAGCTTTTCATCTAACATTTGCCAACTGCTCGGTGCACAGCTGAGTCGGTGGTCAATTCGTTTATCTGGAGGGAAACTTCATGCGGCACGCCGAGGTTTGCGGCATATTAACTGCAGCTCTTCTTTTGGCGCTGCTCGGCGTTTTGCCGTCAACCGTCAGCGCCGGAGAAGCATCTCCGCGGGCGATTCAAACCGTTCCCGGCATGCCGGCGGTGATCGACCCGAACAATCTCTACAGCGAAACGCGCCCGGACAAACTCAGCCCCATCGTCGCCAAGCATTTGCATCTTGTTTATGTGCCCAATCGAGCTTCCAACGATGTTTGGGTGATCGACCCGGCGACGCTGAAGGTCATCGACAAATACAAAGTCGGCATCAACCCGCAGCACGTCGTGCCCTCGTGGGATTTGAAAACTCTCTGGGTCAACAACAACGCCGAAGGCCGCACCGACGGCAGTGTCACGCCCATCGATCCGCTTACGGGAAAGCCGGGCAAAAATATTCCCGTGGATGATCCCTATAACATGTATTTTACTCCCGATGGCAGCGCGGCGATTGTCGTCGCTGAAGCCCATAAGCGGCTCGATTTTCGTGACCCGCAGACGATGGCGCTGAAGTATTCGATTCCGACGCCCGAATGCCGCGGCATCAATCATGCCGATTTTTCCATTGACGGACGCTACGCGATTTTTACCTGCGAATACGCCAAGAGCATCGCCAAAATCGACTTAGTCGAGAGAAAGGTCGCGGGGTATCTTAAATTCTCCAAGGGCGGCATGCCGCAAGACGTGCGCATCTCTCCGGACGGCAAAATATTCTACGTCGCGGACATGAAAGCCGAAGGCGTATTTCTGGTGGACGGCGACAAGCTTACGGAACTCGGCCACATCAAAACGGGCCTCGGCACCCATGGCCTTTATCCCAGCCGCGACGGCACCAAACTCTATGTCGCCAATCGCGGCGTAGCGCGTGTTTACGGACCGCCGAAGGGAAAAGGCAGCGTGAGCGTGATCGACTTTGCCAATCGAAAAGTAGACAAGACCTGGCCGATTCCGGGCGGCGGCAGTCCGGACATGGGAAACATCAGCATCGACGGCAGGCAGTTGTGGCTTTCGGGGCGTTATGACAATTGCGTGTATGTGATTGATACGACAACCGGTGAGGTGAAAAGTATTCCGGTCAAAACCGAGCCCCACGGCCTCACCGTCTGGCCGCAGCCTGGACGCTACTCGCTGGGACACACCGGCAACTTGCGCTGACTCGGGATTGTCCTAGCCGAGTGAGAGCGGGAATTCCCACGATAGCGAAATCTACTTCATTCCGGCTTCGCCGCCGATCTCCCGCAAATATGAATCATCGATGATGTCTTCGGGCTTGACCGGCTTTTTGAGCAATCCGTCTTCGGCCATCAGATCGATCACCAGCTGTAGTCCTTTGCGATTGGCTCTGCCGTCTCTCGGCCAGATTGCCTTGGTATAGGTTTCCCACGCACTCTGCACGTATTGCTTAGGCAGGGAGGTGATCTTCGGCAAAATTTGCAGCGCTTCGGTCCGGTTATCATGCAGCCATTTGAGTGCGTTCTGGAACGCCCGCAGGAACCGGAGCGTCACGTCTTTGTTTTTCGCCGCCCAACCTTCTCTGATCCATACGCCGGCGAGCTGATACCCCGGCACAAGCTTGTAGGCTTCTCCGAGATTGGCAAAGCCTTTTTCCACTGCGATGAGGCTGACCGGCTCGGCCAGAATGGCGCCGTCGACTTGTTGCGTTTGCAGCGCGGCCCAACGCAAAGTTGTGCCGCCCGCCCGAATCAAATCATAGTCGCGCGGGTAAATCAGTCCGCGCTGCTTGAGAATATATTTGAGCACTTGAGTTGAACCGGCTTGAAGACTCGACACCGCGATCTTTGCGCCTTTGAGAGACTCGAGAGTCTTGAATTTGGCATTGGCGATGATCGAATACGTCGTGCCATTGAACGATCCCGCAATTAATTTCACGTCCGTCAGACCCTGATCGCGAGCCGGGAAAACGGCGCTCGGCGAGATATTGCCGAACTGAATGGAATCTGAAACCAGGGATTGCAAAATGAGATCGTCGCGATTCATGACGATCACCTCACCGATCAAACCCTCCGCTTTATAGAACCCCTTTTCGCGCGCGATGTAGAACGGCGCATGGCCGAACGTGGGGCTGATAATACCTATTTTGATCGGTATTTGTGCATCGGCCTGAGAAAGATTGCCGAGGACTATCACTGCGCTGAGCAGAACGCTGACTATAATTGATCGGTTTTCTATCCAGCTCGCGGCTTTCATGGCTCAACTCATTAGTCCGGTCCGGTCTGGCTGTCAAACACGCCAGACCAGGTTTTTCGATGGTCGCATTCGACTTGACCGGAAGGAGCGATTCTCGATACGTTCATCTCGTTGTGGAGGTGTCCATGAGTCAGATTATCGATGCGGATACGCACATCGCCGAATCGCCGGCCATGTGGAACCTGATTCATCCGAGTATGTATTCGCGGCGTCCAGTGCTGGTTTCTGCACCCGAGGACACCCTCTACCGCGATTTCAATGCGCTCTGGCTGATTGACGGCAAAATTTTCCCGAAGGCGTCAGGCAAAGGCGGCTTTCGCATCATTACTCCGGCGGCTTCGAGGCGTGAAGCCGGTCGTACCGATATCGCTCTCGGCTGCCGCGAGATCACCGACGTTCCTGCACGGCTGGCGGACATGGACAAAGCCGGCGTCGCCGTGCAAGTTGTCTATCCCACGTTGTTTCTCATTCACGTAACGGACGACGTCGAACTGCAAGCTGCGCTCTGCGGTGCGTACAATCAATATCTGGCCCAGGTCTTTCAGCGAGCCAACGGCCGGCTTCGCTGGGTCGCGGTGCTGCCGCTCGCTTCCGTTGCGGCGTCCATCGAGCAAATGCACCAAGCCAAACAAAACGGCGCCGTCGGGGTTTTCTTCAGCGGTATCGTCGGTTCGCTGACCCTCAATAATCCGCATTTCTTGCCAATTTACGCCGCAGCGGAAAACCTGGGCCTGCCGATCTGCATTCACACCGGGCAGAGCTGCCGGCACTTCCTCGATTTCTTCGACCTCGAGCTCAACGGCACCTTTGCCGCCTCGCACCTCCCGCCGATCATCGGTTTTCGTGATCTCGTCGCCGGCGAAATTCCCGAAAAATTTCCTCGTTTGAAATTCGGTTTCCTGGAAGCTTCGGCAAGCTGGGTGCCGTTTCTTTATCATCACTTGAAACGCTCCGCCCGCCCGCGCCCGTCATTTCCTAATGCACGCTGGAAACACGCCTCTTGCAAAGATCTTTTCCGCGATTATCGGATCTACGTCGCCTGTGAAGCCGACGAGGATATTCCTTATCTCGCCGAGTTCATCGGCGACGATCACTTGATGATCGGCTCGGACTATGGTCACAACGACCCGGCGGAGGAGAAAGCGTTAGTGCAGACTATAAGATCTCGCGAGGATTTGTCTCCCGCTTTGGCCGCCAAAATTCTGACTGATAATCCAAAGCGGTTCTATTCCCTCTAGAATGGTGAAAATTTTAATGCACCGGTAGGACATCCGGTAGCACACGCTTAAATGGAACCGAAATGACTATCCAGCAGATTGCCATCCCGAACGAAGCGAGAGATCTTTCCGAACTGAACGAGGCGTGATTCACGAGAATGATCGACCCGCGCCAGCAGCTCTGTCTTCTTGACTTGATCACGCTTACCAATCACCGGTTTCAACGCCTCGCCTTCTCCGCGAAGCTCCAGTTTCGAATCGCCTCTTGGCTCAGTGCTTTCGGTTTTTCCTTCAGTCGAAACGTGCCCACCGCGAGTAGATCGTCGACGATCGAATCCGGCAGCGTCAATTCGGGATTGTATTGATCGCGATAGAGCTTGAATAATTTGTCCGAGGTCGGCGCGTCCACGTGCATGATCCGTTGAAAAAGCGCCAGACTGTACTCACGATTTTGCACGAGATACAGCGTCGACAGCCGCAGCGCCCGCAGGAGGCGGACAATTTCATCGGGGTCTTTTTCCATTTTTTGTTGCGTCGCTCCGATTCCGGTGATCGGGATGCGCACCAACTGACCCAATTCCTGCGCCGACATGATCACGCGCAATCCCTGCTTTTCGGCGGCGTATTCGGCGGGACTCGTGATGACCGTCGCGTCCACGCTGCCGCTGACCACCGCTGCCAAACGCTCCGGAGTTCCACCGCCGATCGCGAGTATCGTGAGATCTTTGTTGGGATCTATGCCGCTGCGGCTCACCGCGGCATAAGCCGCGTAGTCCGCCGAACTACCGAAGGAATTGATGCCGAGTTTCTTGCCGCGCAAGGCCTTGACGCTCTCGATCTCGGGCCGCGCGACCATGAAATAGGAGCTGCTCTTGGTAACGGCGGCAAGAATTCTCACTGGCAGACCGCGCGAGGCGGCGCCGGTCAGAAACGGCAGGATTGTCGCATAATCGAGCTCGCCCGCCAGCAGGGCGGTGAGCATTAGGTTGGTGCCGCGAAACGTGATGAGCTGAACCTTCAGAGTTTCCTTGTCGAAAAACCCCTTTTCCTTGGCAACCACGTAAGGCAAAGTGGTCCAGCTGCCAATACCGGACCAGCCGAGATTGATGTCCTTCGCCCGGACCGGACCCGCGATTAGACAAGCCAGAAAAAAAACCCAACCGATTCGATTTTTCATTCGAACAAAACTCTCTCGATGAGTGCGCCGAAAATTACACCGACTGCA
>DATBEY010000052.1:0-28161 GCA_036558765.1 Binatia bacterium
CCAATTAACGCCGATGGGCGCAATGACCAGGCCAAGGCTTCAGGCGCCGGAATTGCTTGATCGCGCCGCGATTGCAAAATCAGTTCAGCCGTGGGAAGTAGTTGAACCATCGCGATTCCCATGACCATCAAACCCGCCGCCGATAATCGTGCCACATTGGAGGAGACAACACCGGATTTCTCTTTGCTGTACATACGAACAATATCTGCTACGAGCAAAACGGCAGAGAATGCAAACACTTCCGGAGAGCCGGCAAGCAACTGACAAACAGCAACCATTGCAAACACGACAAGAGTCGACCACCTTCTGTTTTTTTCGGCACGTTCCCAACAATAAACCAGCCATGGCAACCAGACGGCGCTTTGGAAGTGGTTCAAAAGGTTCGTCAAGGAAACCATCGTTCCGCCAAACGAAAAAAGAATCGAGCCAACGATAGAAAGATAAATCGGCTGCTTCCATGATCTAAGCAAAGCATAGGTTCCCGATACCGCGACTGCATAGTGGAAGACGTATGAAAATTGAATCGCGGCGAAAAATGGTAGTAGATAAAAAATTATGGTCGGCGGGTAAAAGACAGCGGACTGAAACTCGGCCAAAATTGGAAACCCTGTCGCCATGTGAGGTTCCCAAAGCGGCAGCTGTCCAGCTTTGAAGCTTTGCGCGACACTGAACTTAATCGGATAAAAATAAGCAGCTAAATCGCGAAAAAAAGGAATCTTGCCTGAAAAAATGATTTCATCACAGAACGAGATCAACATTGTCGCCAAAAACAGCAACGCTAAACAATCGCACGTTTTTTTTTGCGATTTCGAATTGTGAAGCACTTTCTTTTCCCTCGGTGCTACTTACGAACGGAAATTTGGCGCAGTGATCGAGCAACTCCGCACGCTGATCCAGCGCGCTCTGGATGCAGCTTTATAGCTTCACGTACCTGCGCAACAACAGCGCCGCGTCGGCATGTTCTATCAAAGATCAATAGAACGCGGCTTGTTGTGAAAGAAACCACCGATAAAGGTAAAAAAAAAGGGGGCGATCGTGCCCCCCTTTTTGGCAATTGTACTAACCCTTTTTACTTATGGGCATCCACCTGCAGGACCAGCGATTGTCCCATTGCCGCTGCTAAAAGTCCAGGACACTCCCGAGCAGTTGGTATGGGTCGCCGTCAATACAAACGTATTACTACCCACTGCCGACGTGACAGCAACACCAGTGGTCGGATTAAAGCCTGGTGCGGTCGTGTTTGTCCAAGCGCTTCCGGACGTTTTATAGGTGCTAGGTGACGTGGAGGCGAAATAGGCTTCCTCCGCCACTGCGGCATTCCTTAAGTCTGACTTCACTTGCGCCTCAAAACCACGCTTTCGGTAGGCAGCAAATTGAGGGATCGCAATAGCCGCCAAAATACCAATAATAGCGACCACGACTAATAACTCGATTAGTGTAAAACCAGATTCACTCTGCAATCGTAATCTATCCACTTCGTTATCTCCTTTCTTCTCTTGCCTTGGTTTTAAAAATATTTGGCAAATTGTCTAACCACTGTATTGCTGTTCCAACTCACCTCCTGTGCCTGGCGAAATCGGTCTTGTACAAGTGCGAGCCAATTCAGCAAAACGAGGACCATAACACGTGATCGAGGTCAGACCAGACCAAACGCATGAAATATTCGCCGGATGATCTGACGCTAGGCGCAACAATATGCGATTTTTCAACTACTTCGGAAACTCGTCGGCTGGCTCTACCGCTCCGTGATCGAAGATCCACGCTGGATCGTTTTCCTATTTGCGGAATTTTGCCAGTCACGAAAGTGACAAAATTCGTTACTGCTGTTCCTCGGGCTGGTTTCCGAATTCAAAGGTCTTTGAATGAAGCAAGTCATATTTCTCCAGGCGGTGCCGAAGCGAGCGGTAGTTTATTCCCAACAATTCTGCCGCTTTTTTTTGGACACCGTTCGCGCGTTTTAAGGCACCCAGCAGGATATACTTTTCGTGGGTTTCCAGTTCCACATCCAATGAAAGACCCTTACCGAAAAACATTTCTGCGCCCGCTGGAGTCGTGCGTTCGAAGAGATCTGATTCTTCTACGATCGGCACTCCTTTGAGGTGCTGCGGTAGATCGTCTTCCGTTATTACGTTCTTACCGGTGACAGCAACAGCATGCTCCAAAACGTTTTCCAGCTCCCTAATGTTCCCTGGGTAGACGTAGTTCATCAATCGCATGAGCGCCCCGCTGGAAATTTCTTCGACCTGTTTGGCATGAGAGGTCGCAAATTTTTTCAGGAAGTAATGGGCCAGTGCAGGTATATCCTCTGTTCTGCTGCGCAGCGGCGGCATGACCATATGAACGACGTTCAGCCGATAAAATAGGTCCTCGCGAAAGCGTCCTTCTTCGAGTTCCTTGCGCAAGTCCCGATTCGTCGCCGAAATAATCCGCACATCCACCTTTACTGGTTTGTTTCCGCCCACCGGGGTAAAACTCTTTTCCTGAAGCACTCTCAACAATTTCACCTGTAGATGAAGCGGCAACTCGCCCACTTCGTCCAAAAAAATCGTTCCCTGATCAGCTCGTTTGAAAAGACCAATATGATCGGACACCGCCCCGGTAAATGCTCCGCGAACGTGGCCAAACAATTCGCTCTCAATTAAATTCTCCGGAATCGCAGCACAGTTAACTCCAACAAATGGTCGCTGTCTTCGAGGGCCATTGAGATGAATTGCGCGTGCTACCAGTTCTTTGCCGGTTCCACTCTCACCTGAAATAAGAATATTCGTGTTTGTGCTCGCTACTTTTTGAATCAGTTTGTGAATATTCTCGATCCCTCCGCTCTTGCCGATGACGCCTTCGAAGTGAAAGCCCGGAGTATCGCCAGCTGACGAGTTGGCGGTCCATTCAACTTCCCTGGCGCGCCGGAGCTCTTCTTCAAGACGAACTTTTTCTTCAATCTCTTTTTGACGAGTGATATCCTCGAAGATTGACAAAAACCCTATGGGATCTCCGTTTAAGCTGCAGAGCGGCGCAAGAGTTAATCGGATTTGTTTCACAGATCGTAGCGCTCTGGCATTCGTAAGAGGCAATTCAGCGGTGACGAGCGCTCCCGCGTTACGGTGAGTTTCGAAATCGTAGTTCAAGCCCGGAAAAATTTGCTCTAGTCGTTTTCCCTTTACCGCATTTTCGCTAAGAGATGTTAGCTCTTGTGCTTGTTGATTGAAGTAGTTGATTCGTCCGTCTCGGTCCGCGATGGCTACTCCGCTGCCGATTCCTTTTAGTAGAGCGTCTTTGAATGCGTCGAGTTCCTGGTAATCGATTTGTTTCTCCTTAAGGAGTTGTTCAGTTTCACTCAATTTGTTCGTCAGCAATCCACTAAGCCACGCAATAACAAAAAAACTGCCGATACTTAGGAAAATCTGAATGAGCATAGACCAGGAAAGCAGGATTCCGTAGCCGGAATCATAGTATTGGCTCCACAAAAGTAATCCGACATAGGACAGGCTCGAACAGCCGGCGGTAAAAAATGCACCACGATAAAAGAGCAAGATTGCGCCGTTCAGGACTGCGAGATTGTAAAGAACGGAAAAGGGACTCGCGATATCTCCCGTAATGCGAATAATGCCAGTGATCAAAATAACGTCAAAGCACACTTGAGCATGAGCGAACAGCCGAAGTCTTGGTACGTGCGGTAGGATCACGACGGAAACAATGGAGATCAAATAAGTAAAAACGAGAGGGACCGAGAGACTCAGTAAATATGAAAGATCGCCTTCAGTCCCGAAAAAGTGGAAAAGCGCGGTTGCGCCAAGAAAAAACGACAGAATGACCACTCGCAAAAGTAGTAGCCAGCGGATTTTTTCTGTCAACTCTTTATTTTCGTCACTCAAAGTTTGCGGTCGCCGGTCCTTCGCCGATGTTGGCTATCATCCACCGACCAGCGATCCCATTTGAAAGATCGGTAGGTACATCGCGATGACAAGGCCTCCCAGGATCACTCCCAGAACTACCATGATCATGGGTTCCATCATGGCGGTAAGATTGTTCACGGCATCATCAACTTCTTCCTCGTAGAGTTCGGCCACTTTCTTAAGCATTCCATCGAGGCCGCCGGTACTTTCACCGACCGCCACCATTTGACACACCAAAGGTGGAAAAATCTTGCTCTCGCGCAGCGGTTCTGCGACGGTTTTTCCCTGACTTATGCTGATCCGACTCTCTAAGATAGCTTTTTCGACGACTTTGTTGCCGGCGGTTTTTCCCGTGATAGCTAAGCCGTCCAGGATCGGTACACCTGAGCTCAGAAGCAGCGCCATGTTTTGAGAAAAACGCGCGACCGCGACTTTTCTCAAGAGGTCGCCAATGATCGGCATCCGTAGTAACAGCCGATCGATATTCATGCGACCTTGGGGAGTCTTGTAGTAGAAGGAGATTCCAAAAAAAGTCCCCATCGCCGCTGCTATCAATACGTACCAATACGCAACAAACCAGTTACTGATATCGATACATACTTGCGTCGGTACCGGAAGTGCTTTTCCCATACTGCCGTAAAGCTCAGCAAAGACTGGAATGACAAATATCATTAGCACAGCGACAACGATCACCGCGACGCCGACTATAGCGCAGGGGTAGATCATCGCGCCTTTAACTTTTTTCTTGAGCCGATTGGCCTTTTCGATAAACAGAGCGATCCGGTTCAGTATTGTGTTTAAAATACCACCGGCTTCGCCGGCTTCCACCATGTTTACATACAGATCGTCAAAAATTTTTGGATGTTTTCGAAGAGCGTCGGCGAACGTGCAGCCACCTTCAACGTCCTTTCGGACGGTTCCAATTGTATTGCGAAGAAGCTTGCTTTCCGATTGTTCCGCCAGAATATCCAAGCATTGAACGATCGGCAGACCCGCATCGATCATAGTCGCCAGCTGGCGAGTTGCCACGGATATGTCTTTTGTTGTAACTTTATCGCCGAAGCCTGGAATTGAAATTTCTTTGTCAAAACCCTTGCCCTTCTCTTTGACGCGATTCGGGATTGGGCGAATTCGCTGCTCACGTAAACGTGCGAGGGCAGCCTCCAAGCTCGGCGCTTCAAGGTTATCGCCCTTAACAACCCTCCCTTGGGCAGTTCTACCTTCCCAAACAAAGATCGCCATAGTTGGTGGCAGTATTGTGCGATATTTGGTCCATACGTTCCTACTTGCCGAAACCGTGCTAAACCCAGCGCTAAAAGCCCAGTGAGAAAACTGAACCGAAACCTTTGTCGGTATCCGTGACTCGAAGCGTTTCGTCGACGGTGGTCAGCCCTTCACGAACCTTCTGTAGAGCGCTCATACGCAGCGTGCTCAATCCGAGCTTAACCGCCGCGCGCTTGAGTTCCATGGCGGAGACACCTTTTAGGATCAACTCCCTAAGTTCGTCCCGCATCACCATGACTTCGTAGACCGCCAACCGTCCGCGATAACCGGTATTGCCGCAATTGTTGCAACCGCGTCCGTGAAACGTTGGAAACCCCGCGCCAGCATCGGCGGAATCGACGCCCAGGTTGATCAGGAGTTCGGGCCGAAGATGAATTGGCTCCTTGCACTGTTCACAGATACGGCGGACCAGTCTTTGGGCCAAAATCAAATTAATAGAAGAAGTTAGAAGGAACGGCTCGACTCCCATATTGATTAGGCGGTCAACGGTAGCCGGACAGTCGTTTGTGTGCAGAGTACTCAAGACTAAATGACCCGTCAAAGCAGCTTTAATAGCAATCTGTGCGGTTTCGAGATCGCGAACCTCTCCCACCATGATAATGTCAGGGTCCTGGCGAAGAAATGATCGGAGGCAAGCAGCAAAATCGAGCCCGATCTGATCTCTAACCTGAACCTGGTTAATGCCGACGAGATTGTATTCGACAGGATCCTCGGCGGTAGAAATATTGACGTCGGGCTTGTTGAGTTCGGAAAGGGCTGAGTAGAGAGTTGTTGACTTACCACTACCCGTAGGCCCGGTGATAAGAATCATTCCATACGGTTTGTGAATTGCCTCCTGAAAATCTTTTAGATTCTGTGGATCGAAACCGAGCCTGGACATGTCGAGTTGAAGGTTCGACTTGTCCAGCAAGCGCATCACCACTTTTTCGCCAAACAAGGTCGGTAGAATAGACACTCGGATATCCAGTTCTCCACCCATGCCCATTTTCAGTTTAATGCGGCCGTCCTGCGTCAGTCGCCGCTCCGCAATATCCAAACCTGCCATAACTTTAAGACGTGAGACGAGAGCATTTTTGAGCCGTAATGGCGGACTCATGATTTCTTGAAGCACGCCATCAATACGAAACCGAACTCGAAAAACTTTCTCATATGGCTCTATATGAATGTCGCTGCAGCGTCGTTTCGCGGCATCGGCGAGAATGGCGTTGACCAGCGTGACCACAGGGGCATCCATGGTCGCTTGCTGCAGTTCCTGGAGATTAACGTCGTCGTTTTCTTGAACGACCTCCATCTCGCCATCGCCGAATTTCTTCAGGACGTCATCGTAACTGACGCCCCCGAAGCGCTGATCGAGGGTCTTTTTAATCCCGGAAGGGGTCGCCAAAACTACGCGAACACCGTATCCCGTTACGAACTTGACTTCGTTGATCGCGATGAGATCTGTCGGGTCTGATGTAGCAATGGTGAGAGTCGAACCCAACAGTTTATAGGGAACGAGTTGATGCTTCTGAAGAATTTGAGGAGGAACTAGGCTAAATACCGCGTCGTCGATTTCGCCAGGAATGAGATCGACGGTTTCGATGCCAAACTGCTTAGCGAGGAATTCGCCCAGTATCTGCTCATTGGTATAGCCGAGGCGAACGATTTCCCTAGTGATACTGGATCCGTTCTCACGCTCTTTCTTTTGTGCTTCCGATAGCTGGTCACGGGTGACAACGCCGCCTCTGACCAAGAGTTCAACAAACCGTGGTTCCATGGTGTGCTACTAAAAGGCCTAAATTATCGTGGATCACCAGCAGTCTGTCAACGAAATGTCCCGTTGGCGGTCAATTCGCTCCTACCGCATATGCACATTCAGGAAGATCTCTCTCGCAACGCGGCTTGCGCCGCCGCTAGTCGGGCTATGGCGACCCGGTACGGTGAACAACTGACATAGTCGAGTCCGATTTGGTGACAATACACAACTGATTTTGGATCGCCGCCATGTTCTCCACAGATACCGATTTCTAGATTCTTGCGAGTCTTACGCCCCTTTTGAATGGCGATCTTCATGAGGGCGCCCACTCCGTCCCTATCGATGCTGACAAAGGGATCTTCTGGCAGGATCCCCTGCAGAACGTAGCTCGGCAAAAACTTCCCTGCATCATCGCGTGATAACCCAAGACAAGTCTGAGTAAGGTCATTAGTGCCAAAAGAAAAGAACTCGGCCTCCTCGGCGATTTCATCTGCAACCATGCATGCCCGCGGGAGCTCGATCATGGTACCGATAAGATACCGCACTCTGACTCCGTAGGCCTTCTGAGTGGCTACAGCAACTCGCTCGACAATTTGCTTTTGTTCATGGAGTTCCGGCCGAGAGCCAACCAGCGGGATCATGACTTCTGGGAACGGATTTTTGCCGTCGCGTCGTAGCTCGCAAGCCGCTTCGAAAATTGCCTGCGCTTGCATTTCCGTGATCTCTGGAAACGAAATCCCAAGCCTGCAGCCGCGATGTCCCAGCATCGGATTGAATTCCTGCAGCACATTCACCTTATCGCGGAGGACCTCAACCGGAACGTCCATAACTTGCGCAAGCTCGCTGATCTCTTCATCAGTCTTAGGTAAGAACTCGTGCAATGGCGGATCGAGCGTGCGAATCGTTACGGGCAAATCCTCCATGATATCGAGAATTGCTTTGAAATCCTCCTTTTGCATAGGCAACAGTTTAGCTAGTGCGCGCCGTCTGCCGGTTTCATCCTCCGCAAGAATCATCTCGCGCACTGCCTGGATTCTCTCCCCTTGGAAAAACATGTGTTCAGTGCGGCAAAGACCAATCCCCTCGCTCCCAAACGCCTTCGCGATAGCTGCTTGATCCGGTTGGTCGGCATTGGTACGTACTCCCAACGTGCGCACGTCATCGGCCCATTTCATAAGTTTCGCGAATTGTTGATAGACCCGAGAGCTATTGGCATCCAAAGTATGTGTTAGAAGCACCTGTAATACTTCGGACGGCAAAGTCTGTATTTCGCCTCGGAATACTTCACCTGTGCTGCCATCAATTGAGATCCAGTCACCTTCTTTGAGCTCGGTGGTACCGACCCGCAACGCCCGCGCGTTGTAATCAACGTGCAACACCTCGCATCCCGCAACGCAGACTTTGCCCATCTGGCGCGCTACGAGCGCTGCATGGGAGGTCATGCCACCGCGAGCCGTTAAAATTCCTTGGGCTGCGTCCATGCCGCGAATGTCGTCGGGACTGGTCTCAATTCGGCAGAGCACGACGCGCTCGCCACGATTTTTCCATTCCACCGCGTCTTCCGCGTTGAACACCGCGCGCCCGCTAGCTGCGCCAGGTCCGGCAGCTAGACCTCTACCAAGGAGCCGCCCGTCTCTTTCGGCGCTTTCTTTTCCCCTGCGATCGAACACTGGCCGTAGAAGTTGGTTCAGTTGATCGGGTTCAATTCGTAGCAATGCCTCTTTTTTGCTAATGATCCGCTCCTCGACCATATCGACGGCAATTCGTACCGCGGCAAAGCCTGTGCGCTTTCCTGCGCGCGTCTGAAGCATCCAAAGTTTGCCGCCCTCGATCGTGAATTCGATGTCCTGCATCTCCCGATAATGTTTCTCGATCAAGGCGCAAACCCGGCGCAACTCTTTCGCGGCACTCGGCATGACTTGTTGCAATTCCCCGATCGGACGCGGCGTACGGATGCCGGCCACGACATCTTCACCCTGGGCATTGACTAGAAACTCGCCATAAAAGCTTCTGTCGCCTGTTCCCGGATCCCGTGTAAATGCGACGCCGGTAGCGCAGTCGTCGCCGAGATTTCCAAAGACCATAGCCTGTATATTAACCGCCGTCCCCCACTCGTTGGGAATTTGATACAGCTCACGATATGCAATCGCGCGATCGTTGTTCCACGAGCCAAAAACGGCACCGATGGCGCCCCAGAGTTGTTCGATCGAATCCTCCGGAAAAACCTTACCGCGATTTCGGATTTCATCTTTGTACTCCCCGACCAGCTCCTCTAAATCAGTAGCGCTAAGATCTGTATCAAACTGCGCTCCCCGGAGCCGTTTTTTCTCTTCTAGGATACCTTCCAGTGGATCCCCGTCCTGTTTCTTCGCTTTTATTCCTAACACCACGTCCGCATACATCTGAATAAAGCGCCTGTACGAATCGAACGCGAATCGCGGATTGTTGCTTCGACGAATCAGACCCTGAACGGTCCGGTCGTTGAGGCCCAGGTTCAACACCGTATCCATCATCCCTGGCATCGATTCGCGTGCGCCAGAACGAACAGAGACGAGCAAAGGATTTTCCGAATCGCCAAACTGGCGCTTAAGGAGCTTTTCCAAAACCTTTAGACCGGCCGTGACTTGCTCCTTCAGTTCTTTGGGATAGCGCCGATCATGTGAGTAATAGTAGCTGCACACTTCCGTACTGATAGTGAACCCGGGAGGAACGGGGATCCCGATGCGCGTC
Source organism: Binatia bacterium (assembly GCA_036558765.1). Lineage (GTDB taxonomy): Bacteria > Desulfobacterota > Binatia > UBA9968 > UBA9968 > DP-20. The sequence continues at coordinate 9,643 of DATBEY010000052.1, forward strand.
ATCTCATGAAGCCCTGCGCCCTTGCCGCCGAGTGAGTTGCGCATTTTAGCGCCACCTTCCGCTTTGCCGTTGCTGAAGCAGAAAACGTATTTTTTGTTCTTGCGCATGGTTTATTCCTCGCTGTTATTACTCTAGGTCCCTGCTCTAATAAGATTCATCAAGCAGAAGAAAAGGTCGAGAGAAATGACGCTGACTTGATTTCCCGATCAATGTGATACTGAATGAAACCTAGTAGCGCCGAGCGAATTTCGCCAACGACGGACAGGGGCAGAGAAAATTGAGCTGGAAGAGTATTTTCGGCCTGGAGCGCGAGCATGACTTCTATGGCAGCTGTGCTTAACGGCATGGCTTCCTTGTGCATGCGCGCACAGTTCTCGCAGAGTAATCCACCATTCATGGGACTGAACCGCCATTGGACGCTACTGCCGAGGTAGTCCAGGCGGCATTTTTTGCACACCTCCAAAACCGGTTGATAGCCCACCAAACGCAGAAGCTTCAATTCGAACGAAGTGAGAAATCGGAGTGATGGCTGCCGATCCTCGAGATGCATGAGGCCAGCTTTCAAGTGATCAAAAACCTGCTGGTTTTCTTCTCGTTCGGGAAGCAACCCATCACTGATTTCAATCACGTAAGAAGCGTAGGCGATGCGCTCGAGACTAGTTTGCAAATGTCGATAACTGTTGACGAGATCCGCTGCTATAATAAAGACGAGATTGCTGTGCGGGGGATCGTGAAACTTTAAATTGACCAGAGAAAACGGCTCCAATGAATTTACAAACCGCCTGCGCGACCGGAGCGCGCCCTTTGCGATGCCAGTAAGCTTTCCGAATTTATCGGTAAAAAAGGAGACTATTTTGTCAGATTCGCCGTAAGGACGATTCCGCAGCACGATCGCCGCCGTGACGTGATTGACTCGCATTCTGGCTAGTACTGCATCGCACTGGACAAGTTACCATATCATTAACTTGACACCGAGACAACTATTTAGAAAACCAAGAGAAAATGATCTACTCGCCCTTGACACCAGCGATCATCGTGATTATTTTCCGAAGTGTTCTAACGAGGAGATCTATAGCTATGAGCGTCGAAACAAAGAAGGATTTGGGCGGGGAAACTGCTTCCGAGCAGCCGGAACAGCCGAGCTCGGAATCCGAAATCGCGGCTCTCCGGGAGCAGCTCGAAAGCAAGGAAATCGAAGCCAAAAACAACTACGATCGATTCCTCCGCCAAGCGGCCGAATTCGAAAATTACAAGAAACGCACTTCCCGTGATCGTGATGACGCCGTTCGTTTTGCCAAAGAGAGCGTGATGAGGGACCTGCTGCCGATTCTCGACAATCTCGAACGAGCCATTGCGCACGCATCGGATGGTGGTAACGGCAAACCACTCGTGGAAGGCGTAGAAATGGTCCTGCGGTCACTTGTGGACACACTCGCAAAGCATGGCGTTACCCAGATATCTGCGGCGGGACAACCTTTTGACCCCGCAAAGCACGAAGCAATGGCGCAGGTGGAAACCGACGCACACGAACCCAACTCGGTGGTTGAAGAACTACACAAAGGCTACATGCTGCATGAAAGACTGCTTCGACCAGCGCTGGTAACTGTGGCTAAGGCAGCCAAAACACAGGATAAAAAAAACCCGGAAACGCAGGTTGAAAACGGGTCGAGCGATGATTAAATAACCTTCGTTCTCATGTTTTGGACAAAAGTTTCGAGGAGTTATTGAAAATGGCAAAAGTAATCGGGATCGATCTAGGAACAACGAATTCGTGCGTGGCAATAATGGAAGGCGGCGATCCCAATGTCTTGGCTAACGCGGAAGGCAGCCGTACAACGCCATCCGTGGTGGCCTTTACTGATAGCGGGGAGCGACTTGTCGGACAGATCGCCCGCAGGCAGGCAATTACGAATCCGGAAAATACAATCTTCGCAGTTAAACGGCTGATTGGCAGACGCAGCGACGACCCAATGGTGCAGAAAGCCTCCAGTCTTCTACCTTACAAGATTGTTCGCAATGAGAATGGCGACGCTTGGGTGGAAATCCGCGGCAAGCGCTACAGTCCGGCGGAGATTTCTGCATTTATTTTGCAGAAAATGAAACAAACGGCCGAAGATTATCTCGGCGAAAAAGTCACTGAAGCGGTCATCACAGTCCCTGCGTACTTTAATGATAGCCAACGCCAAGCGACCAAAGACGCCGGCCGGATCGCAGGCCTTAACGTGTTGCGTATCATTAACGAGCCTACGGCGGCATCGCTTGCATATGGGTTAGACAAAAAGAAAGACGAAAAGATCGCCGTCTTTGATCTTGGCGGCGGTACATTCGATATCTCTATTTTAGAGCTCGGCGACGGTGTTTTTGAGGTAAAAGCCACCAATGGTGATACCTTCCTTGGTGGTGAAGATTTCGACCAGCGGGTTATCGACTACCTCGCGGACGAATTCAAAAAAGATCAGGGTATCGATTTGCGAAAAGATCGCATGGCGCTACAGCGACTGAAAGAAGCCGCGGAAAAGGCGAAGTGCGAGTTATCCTCATCAATGGAGACCGACATCAACCTGCCCTTTATTACTGCCGACCAACAGGGTCCGAAGCACTTAAATATGAAATTGACGCGATCAAAACTCGAAGCACTTTGCACCGATTTGATCGATCGAATGGAAGGGCCGTGCCGGCAAGCTTTAAAAGATGCCGGCCTTAGCGCGGGTGACATTCACGAAGTCATTTTGGTCGGCGGCATGACTCGTATGCCGGCCGTTCAAGAGCGTGTCCGCAAAATTTTCGGCAAGGAGCCTCACAAAGGGGTTAATCCGGACGAAGTTGTGGCCGTTGGCGCGGCGATCCAAGGCGCGGTGTTAAAAGGAGAAGTCAAAGACGTATTGCTTCTGGACGTCACGCCGTTGTCCCTCGGCATAGAAACTCTTGGCGGCGTTTTCACGAAGCTGATTGAGCGCAATACGACGATTCCGACGAAGAAAAGCCAGGTTTTTTCAACTGCACAGGATAATCAATCTGCTGTTTCAATCCGAGTCTTCCAAGGAGAGCGGGAAATGGCCGCGGATAACAAACTGCTCGGCCAGTTTGATCTCGTCGGAATTCCCGTGGCGCCGCGTGGCGTCCCGCAGATCGAAGTCACGTTCGATATTGATGCTAATGGAATTGTTCATGTGGCGGCTAAGGATCTTGGCACCGGAAAGGAACAGTCGATAAAGATCACGGCATCGAGCGGGCTGAGCGAAGAGGAGATCAAGAAAATGGTCCACGACGCTGAGGCTCACGCTGCCGACGACAAGAAGCGCAAAGAGACGGTTGAAGCCCGTAACCATCTCGATACTCTAGTTTATTCTACGGAAAAGTCATTAAAGGAACACGGCAGCGATCTTGAGGCCAACGTCAAAGAAAATATCGAAGCGGAGCTCAAACGCGCGAAAGAGGTCTTAGAGGGGCAAGACGCGGAAGCGATGCGCAAAGCAGCAGAACAGCTCAGCCAAGCATCCCATAAATTAGCGGAAGCGATGTATGCGAAGGCTTCTGCGCAACAACAAACCGCGCAGGAACAGACCACAAACAACTCGGCAACCGACGGCAGCGGCGGTGATGGCGGCAAAAAGAAAGATGACGTGGTCGACGCCGACTTCACTGAGGTTAAAGAATAGTCGCCGAAAGAACACCGCTTTTTCCGGCCCTAAAGCCCCTCCTCCCGCTTCTCGGGAGAGGGGCTTTCTTGCTTATACATAAAAATATTTAGAACCCAAAGGATCGTCGATCTTGAACGGGAAGAAGGACTATTACGAGTTGCTCGGTATTAGCCGTAATGCCGGGGAAGAAGAAATTAAGAAGGCTTACCGCAAGCTCGCGCTGCAACATCACCCCGACCGCAACCCAGGCGACAAGCAGGCAGAAGAAAAATTCAAGGAAGTATCCGAAGCGTATTCCGTGCTTTCCGATCCGCACAAGCGCTCGCAGTACGATCAGTTCGGCCATGCAGCCTTTGGTGAGGGCGGACCGGGCTTCGACTTCTCCGGCGGTTTCGAAGACATTTTCGGCGACATCTTCGGCGAGTTTTTCGGGGGCGGAGGACGCCGACGCGGTCGCGCACGGGGCGAGGATTTACGTTACAATCTGACACTTAAATTCGAAGAAGCTGTTTCCGGAACCGAGAAAAAGATCAAAATTCCGCGCCATGGGGTATGCGACACCTGCCGCGGCACCGGCGCGAAAGCCGGGACAGCGCCTCAGACGTGCCCGACATGCCGCGGCCGGGGGCAGGTGAGTTTTCAGCAGGGATTTTTTAGTGTTTCCCGGACCTGCGGCCAATGTCATGGTCAGGGGACCGTCATTAAGGAGCCCTGCGCAACGTGCGGAGGGGCGGGCCGCGTGCGCAATATGCACACGTTGAGTGTAAGGATTCCTGCGGGGGTCGACACTGGATCACGGTTAAAGCTACGTGCTGAAGGTGAAGCCGGTCCTGCAGGCGGCGTGCCCGGGGATCTCTACGTGGTCATTCATGTCGAGCCACATCCGATTTTTGTGCGGGAGAATCTCGACATCATCTGTGACGTGCCCATCAGCTTCGTCCAGGCGGCCTTGGGTGCTGAGATCGATGTGCCTACACTGGAAGGCAAAGTCAAAATGAAAATTCCAGCCGGTACACAGTCCGGCAAAGTTTTTCGCATGAAAAGCAAAGGAGTAAAGGACGTTCAGGGTTTCCAGCAAGGTGACCAACATGTTCGCGTGACGGTGGAAATACCAACTCGTCTGACGGCCAAGCAAAAAGAATTGCTAAAGGAATTTGCCGCGGTCGGCGGCGAAGAACTCAACCCTCTGGCGAAGGGCTTCTTCGATAAAATGAAGGAACTATTTGGCTGAGCCCTTCGTAGTTTTCCGGCGCTCGAATTTGTTCCCCCACAGTGGATCTTTGTCGCCGCGCAAGCGGATTTGTGTTGACCTCATCGCGCCAGTACGATTAAGGTGCTCTGAGAATTGGAGCCATCATGAGCGAAGCTGAATGGAAATCTGAAAATGCGGAGAACAAAAGCTCCCAGGTCGAAATCCCGGAGATTTTACCGCTCCTCCCTATCCGCGACATTGTTATCTATCCTTACATGATGTTGCCGCTTTTTGTCGGCCGCGATGTATCGATACGCGCCGTTGAAGAAGCCTTAAGCCGCGATCGGTTGATTTTTTTGGTTTCGCAGATGAATTCTTCCGAGGAAAATCCGGCTCCGGCCGATATTCACCGCGTGGGTACGATCGCATCGATCATGCGCATGCTGAAGCTCGCGGACGGCCGCGTCAAGATTCTGGTCCAGGGTTTGGCCAAGGGAGAAGTGGACACTTACTTGCGCGAGAGGCCATTCTTTGAAGTAAAGATCAAAAAAGTTATCGAACCCACTTTGGCCGAGGTCCCTATCGAAGTTGAAGCGCTGATGCGCACAGCAAAAGAAAAAATCGAGCAGATTTTAAACCTTAAAAACCTGCCGCCCGAAATCGTCATGGTGACGGACAATATCAGTGATCCGGGCGTCTTGGCCGATCTCGTCGCGTCAAACTTGCGCCTCAAAATTGAAGAAAGTCAGGCGATTCTGGAAATTTTTGATCCCATCGAGCGGTTGAAGAAGGTCAACGAGCTGCTTGCGCGCGAGTTAGAGCTTTCGACGATGCAGGCGCGCATCCAGAATCAAGCCAAGGAAGAAATGAGCAAGACCCAGCGGGATTATTACTTGAGGGAGCAGCTCAAGCAGATTCAACAGGAACTGGGCGAAGGCGACGAACGCGCGGAAGAGCTCAATGAATTGAAGAAACAGATCGAAAAAGCCAAGATGCCGCCGGACGTCAAACGCGAGTCCGATAAGCAACTGCGCCGGCTCGAACAGATGCACCCGGAGTCTTCGGAGGCATCCTTAGTGCGGACCTACCTGGATTGGCTGGTGGATCTGCCATGGAGCAAGAGGACCAAGGACAACCTGAATATCAAAAAGGCCAAACAGGTCCTCGACGAGGATCATTACGATCTTGAAAAAATAAAAGAGCGTATTTTGGAATACCTTGCGGTGAACAAGCTTCGGCGCAAAATTAAGGGCCCGATTCTCTGTTTCGTCGGTCCTCCGGGGGTTGGTAAAACTTCTCTAGGGCGATCCATCGCCCGTTCCTTGGGGAGAAACTTTGTGCGCGTTTCACTTGGCGGCGTCCGGGATGAGGCGGAGATTCGCGGCCATCGTCGCACTTATGTTGGCGCGCTGCCGGGGCGCGTTATTCAGGGAATCAAACAGGCGGGTTCAAACAACCCGGTTTTCATGCTTGATGAAATAGATAAAGTAGGAGCTGATTTTCGCGGCGATCCCTCCGCCGCTCTGCTCGAAGTACTCGATCCCGAACAGAATCATGCCTTCAGTGATCACTATTTAAACGTTCCGTTCGACCTCTCCAATGTGCTGTTTATATGCACGGCCAACTTACTCGATCCAATCCCGGCAGCACTAGCGGATCGCATGGAAGTCATACAACTGTCGGGCTATACCAACGAAGAAAAATTGGCGATTGCCCGTAAGTACCTCATTCCTCGTCAGTTCACGGATAACGGCATTTCCTCGAGCCACCTAGAAATCTCGGACGATGCAGTGTTACGGGTAATTGCGGAATACACCAAGGAAGCCGGTTTGAGAAACCTGGAACGCGAAATTGCTTCGATCTGCCGCAAGGTCGCCCGCAAAGTAGCCGAGGGCAAAACTGAATTGACTCGAGTAAACCGTGCCAATATTCATGGTTTTCTGGGTGCGCCGAAGTTCTTGCCCGAAGCTGAGCAGGAGCACCACGAAATCGGCGTAGCCACGGGACTAGCATGGACCAGTACCGGTGGAGAGATATTGTACGTCGAAGCTTCGCTGTCGCGCGGTCGGGGTAACTTGACCCTAACAGGACAACTGGGGGATGTCATGAAGGAATCCGCTCAAGCCGCGGTAAGCTACGCTCGCGCGCATGCCAAAGAGTTGGGGATTGAAGCGGACTTCTATCAGAAATTGGATATTCATATTCATGTCCCAGCGGGAGCGATTCCCAAGGATGGCCCTTCGGCCGGGATTACCATGGCTACGGCGCTAATTTCAGCTCTGACCAGGCGGCCCGTCAGCCGAGATGTGGCGATGACGGGCGAAATTACCTTGCGCGGGCGAGTCCTGCCGATCGGAGGCCTTAAAGAAAAATCTCTCGCCGCCTTCCGGGCAGGCATCAAAACGTTAGTCATCCCCGAACGAAACCAAAAGGACCTCGACGAAATTCCGAAAGTCTTACGACGCAAGCTCAACTGGGTATTGGCCAAGAACATGTCCGATGTTTTATCCGTCGCTTTGATGGAACGGCGTAAGGGTAATACCAAATTGAACGCTACGGAGCGCGGCAAGGGAATTCTGCCCAGACAGCAGCTGGTTGCAAAACCGCTGCGAAAAAATGAGCGGGAAAGATCTCTTCCGATTCGGCCCTAGCTGAGATTCGACGTTACTGCTGTTCCCTCCGCGGCAATTACCCACACCATTCAGCGCTCGCGCGATGAAACTCAGCCGCCTCGGAGAATTCGGTCTCATCGAGAGAATTCGTCAGAAGACCCGTCCCGGGCGCGGCGTTCGGATCGGCATCGGCGATGATGCCGCATGGGTCATAAATCAAAACAATTCGTCCCTAGTAACCGCGGATCTTTTGATCGAAGCCATCCACTTCGACTTGCGTTGGACTTCTCTGTTCGATCTTGGTCACAAAGCCCTAGCTGTCAACCTCAGTGATATTGCGGCAATGGGCGGCGTGCCGGCATACGTGATTTTGTCCCTTGGGCTTCGGCCTGATTTGGACAGCGCACAAATAGACGCGTTCTATCGCGGGTTGCAAGCCCTGGCGGGCCGAACCGGGGTAGCTTTGGTTGGTGGCGACACGAATGCTGCGGCCACGCTCATTGTTTCTGTTTGCGTAATCGGTCATGCACCCTATGCGCCGATACGGCGAAGCGGCGCGCGAGCGGGAGATGACATTTATGTCAGCGGCACACTCGGGGATGCGGCTCTCGCACTCGAGGTTCTGCGGGGCGACCGGAGCGGGTCTAAAAAACGCGCTATTGCGAAACTGATTGCGCGCCACCACCGGCCCGAGCCGAGACTTGCTCTTGGCCTGCTCCTCGCAAAAACCCGGCTCGCCACAGCGATGATCGACGTGAGTGATGGTTTATTGCAAGACCTCGGGCATGTTTGTAAAGCGAGCGGCGTGGGCGCAACGATTTCACAGGAACGACTGCCGCTTTCCGCAGCTTATCGAGCCGTGGCCGAGCGCGGCGAAACTGCCGCCGCATTAACCGGCGGCGAGGACTACGAACTTTTATTTTGTGGGCGGCCACAAGACCGGACGCGCATTGAAAAGATTTCCGAACGCGCCGGTGTGTCAGTCACGCGCATCGGCGTTTGCGCACAGCGACCCAAAGAAATCGCCGTTATCGACAAAACGGGGCGAGCCATCCCGTTTCGGATCCGCGGCCATGACCATTTCGCAAACGAAGGCTTTCGGCGCACCAAAACTTATCGCGTAATGGGCGAGGTTAATTAGACCGACCATGGACTCCGAGCGGTTAGCTGATTTGTTGGAGCGGGTACGCCGGAACCGGGTGAGCGTCGCCGAGGCCATGGCCCGCTTACGTCATCTTCCGTTCGAGGATCTCGGCTTCGCCAAAATCGATCATCATCGAGCACTGCGGCAGGGTTTCCCCGAGGTAGTGATGGGCGAAGGCAAGGATGCCAAACAGATCGCGACGATCGTACACGCGATGCGCCAGAAAAGAAGCAATGTTCTCGTCACTCGTCTTGATTCTGCCAAAGCTGCGCAGTTAAAGCGTTTACGCACTGGATTGACTTTCCATCCTGTGGCTCGAGCCGCGACCTGGCACGGGAAGCGAATCAAGATCACCGGCAAAGGTACGGTGCTGGTGGTTTGCGCCGGCACTTCCGATATTGCAGTCGCCGAAGAGGCGGTCGTCACCTCAGCAATGATGGGTAATCGAATCGACCGTCTTTACGATGTCGGCGTCGCCGGTATTCACCGCCTTTTGGGAAACCGCGCTCGTCTGGATGACGCTTCCGTGCTAATCGTTGTTGCTGGAATGGAGGGCGCTTTGCCCAGCGTCGTTGGCGGCCTGGTCGCCAAGCCTGTCATCGCGGTGCCGACCAGCATCGGCTACGGCGCCAGTTTTCACGGCCTTGCCGCGCTGTTAGGGATGCTCAACGCTTGTGCGGCGGGGGTGACGGTGGTCAATATCGACAATGGCTTCGGCGCCGGGTTTGCGGCGAGCCTCATAAACCGGCTATAAATAATAGTCAAATGCAGTGTTCTCACTGCGGCAGAGAAGTTTTCGGCACGGTACACACTCAGAGGACTTACAAAGTCGACTTTTACCTGCTCCATACCGGCGAGACTGAATGGGAGTTTCTCGTTAGTCACAAACCCGATGCGCCGCCGCTCAAATACCGCAAATTGATCCAACCCATCGACGTCCTCACATGTGTTCAATGTTATGCCCGTCCGGAAATCCGGCAGATTTTGGAAGACGATTTCACAGGCCGCAACGAGCTTAGGATCTCGCGCAACTCCCACGAACAGCCCTCAACTCAAAACCGATAATCATGGAAAATCAGAAGAATTATCGCATTACTAAGCACCAATCTGAATTGGCGGTGAGAGTTGCTGGCAATTCACAAGCGGATCTGTTTGCCAATTCAGCACTCACGCTTTTCGATGTCATGGTCACGGACGTGCAAAAGATCGAGTGCAAGGAGTCCATTCCTTTAGAGGTCGAGGGCACAGACCGGGATGACTTAATGGTGAACTGGGTCCGGGAGCTGCTTTATCTCTACCAAGGCAGCGGCTATTTGCTAAAAGAGTTTCTCATTCGTGAGGTTAAAGATACCCTCGTCAAAGCCGACGTTCGAGGAGAGAAAATCGATCCTGATCGCCACGAAATCAAACAGGAAATTGCCGCCGTTGCATCTCACAAGAGTCGCATGCAAAAAACCGGCAATCAGTGGACCGCTCATTTAATTTTCGAAATTTGAGTTGTGACCAACGGAAACAACACTCGTGACTTCGGTGAGTGATAATGAATACGAGGGGACGGCGCTGATCGCCGACCCTATTCATCGCTACATTCAATTTACCGTACCGGAAAAGAAGGGCGAAGTTACCGAAAAAGCGTTGATCGATTCGCCTTGGGTGCAACGCCTGCGCTATATCTATCAGCTGCAGAGCGCTCGCTGGGTTTATCCATCCGCAGAACATAGTCGTTTCCAGCACTCCCTCGGCGCCATGCATTTGGCCGGCGAATTTGGCAAGCATCTTTATCCCTCATTGCGTAAAGTTCTCGGGGATGAGTGCCCTTCCGCGCCGTTCATTGAGGAGTACATGCGCGTGACCGGGCTCTTACACGACATCGGTCACGGCCCCTTCGGTCACTTTTTTGACGACAATTTTCTCAGTAACTATGATCTGACACACGAAGACCTTGGCCAGAGAATTATTCAACAGCATTTGGGTGACATTATCAGCCAGTTGCGGCGCAGCCCCAGTGGTGGCTTTGCTCCGGGGGAAGAACTGCGCCCCGAAGACGTGGCGTTCCCAATAAAAAAGAACGGCAAAGAAGATCACCGCAAACCCAAGTGGGTGCGCTTTTTACAACCCCTCACCGGCGGTATTTTTACTTTCGATAACCTCGACTACGTATCGCGGGATTCGTATATGTGCGGCGTTCATCCGGGACCTATCGATCGCGAGCGGCTCATTTACTATACCTTTTTTACTCCCAAGGGACTTACCGTCCATAAAGCCGGCAACGGCGCGTTAACGACTTTTCTCAACGCTCGGCTTTACCTTTACACAAATGTTTATTACCACCGCACGACACGAGCCATCGACTTACATTTGCGGGAAATCTTTCCAGAGACGATGAAATACCTTTTTCCCGGCAATCCCCTCGACTATATGGAGGACTACCTTTATTTGACGGACTGGTCGTTGCTCGAAGATGTTTCGCGCTGGCGCCGCCAAAAAGGCGATCGGGAAGCGCTTGGCAAAGAGTGGGAAACGGTGCTTCATCGCGAAGTAAAATGGAAAATGGCCTATGATCGAACGCTATCGCTCAATGAGCTAAGTTATGGGGTGGCTTTGATCCAAGACAGCGACTGGGAAAAACGTATACGCCGCGCGCTGCCGCCGACAGAGCGCCAGTTGATTTTCCGCGTCGACATGGCGACTCAAGACCCGCGCCCGGAAAATCCCTTTGCCATGGGCAAAAAACAGATTCATATCTTCGACCCATCCACGGGCGAAATCACCAAAGAAACGTTGACGGAGCTGTTCGAATTCATTCCCTCCAAAGTTGTCCAATTTCGAGTCTTTGCCCTCGATCATGATCACGATCAGGTGCTTGCGGAAGTGGCGGAAAATGCGCTGAAAGGCCAGTCGTCGTCAATCAAAACCAGTGTCTAGCCCCACCGTCTTTAAAATTCCGATCGTTGATCTGCGCGCGCAATACAGCACCCTTCGCGACGAGGTACGCCAGGCGATCGACGACGTAAATGATACACAACAATTCGTTTTGGGTCCGGCCGTTGACCATTTCGAAGCGCAAATGGCTAATTACCTTCACTGCCGATTCAGTATCGGTGTTGCCTCTGGCAGTGACGCGCTTTTGCTCGCGCTGATGGCGCTTGGCGTCGGTCCCGGCGATGCGGTCATTACCACTCCGTTCACTTTTTTCTCCACGGTTTCTTCCATACTCCGAGTGGGAGCTCGACCGTTATTTGTTGATGTCGACGTTGATACCTGTCTCACTTCTGTTGACCGTCTCAGCGAGTTTCTAGTCCAGCGCGTTGACGCGCAGAACCACCAGATTGTCGATAAAAACACGCAGCTGAAAATCCAAGCGGTTTTGCCGGTTCATTTGTTTGGTCGATGCTGCGCGATGCACGAGCTCATGGTACTTGCGCGACAATACCGGTTCAAAATCATCGAGGACGTAGCTCAAGCGTGCGGCGCAAGAACGTCGGTTGCGGGTGAGGAGCGGTTCGCCGGCGCTATCGGGGACCTCGGTTGCTTTTCTTTTTTCCCGAGCAAAACCTTAGGCGCTTTCGGCGATGGCGGCTTAGTCACAACACACGACCCACTGCTCGCGGAAAAAATCAAAATGCTCCGCATCCATGGCGAGCGCCGCAGATATTTTCACGAACTAATGGGCATCAATTCCCGGCTCGATTCTCTGCAAGCCGCCGTACTATCGATAAAGCAGCGCTTCTTAGAACAATGGTGCCAAGGTAGAATCGAGAAAGCGCAGGCGTATTACAGGTTGTTTCAGGAGAGCGGTTTGGTCGGAAACGGCTTGATGGGGATTCCGGAGCTGAGCACGGACCGTTCTCACGTGTTCAACAACTACGTCGTTCGCGCGGAGCGCCGAGAGGAGCTCAAGCAGTTTCTCGCACGTGACGGGATTCAAAGCGAAATCTATTACCCCTTGCCGCTACACTTACAGCAGTGTTTTGCGTACCTGGGTTACAAAAAAGGCGAATTTCCGAATGCCGAGCTGCTGGCCGACCAAGTCTTGGCATTGCCCCTTTATCCAGAACTAACGATCCAGCAGCAAGAGATCGTCGTCAGAGCCGTTACTCGCTTTTATCGTTCTTAGTTCCTTTTATACCGCCGGGCCGTGTGCTACAGAGACGGTGTGCTCCGCATTTCAACCCCTGTAGGTTCGATGAAGGACAAAATTCTCGAAGCGTTCGACGAAAGCATTCGGGTAAAGCAAGCTTTTCTTCGCGACAATATCGAAATCCTCACGCAGGTGATCGATTTGATCGTTGCGGCATTTAAAAACGGCAACAAGCTGCTGCTCTTCGGCAACGGCGGGAGCGCCGCGGACGCTCAGCACATCGCTGCGGAGTTCACCAATCGATATCTGCTCGAACGTCCACCGCTACCCGCCCTCGCTTTGACAACCGACACTTCAGCGCTTACAGCCATCGCCAACGACTACGACTATGACCAAGTTTTTGCGAAACAAATTCTGGCATTGGGGAAAGCCGGCGATGTTGCCGTGGCGATTTCCACAAGCGGCAATTCAGCCAATGTGCTTAAAGCGCTCGATGTATGCCGAACGATCGGGATTTCCACGATCGGTTTGACAGGCGGGAGCGGCGGTAAAATGATGGGCAAAGTCGATCACATGCTCCGCGTAGCAGAGGGTAAGAACAGCCCGCGTATACAGGAGACTCATATTCTCGTCGGACATGTCATCTGCGAGATCGTCGACCAAAAACTTTTTCCGGGAGTCTGACCCACCCGCAGAATGGCACGCAAGAATTTCAAACCGCTAGACTTTTCGAAAGTTCGCACTTATCCCGTCACCAAGCGTTTCAGCAAAGTTCAAACCTCCCTATTAGGCAAAAAAATCGCCAAGGGTTTAAGCCTGCGGTCTTTTGTTCGCGGTTTGCCGAATATTCTCGCGGCGCAGAATCTGAAATCGATTGCTGCAAAAATTGCTGACTGTCATCGCAAGGGAAAAACGGTCTTGCTGGGTATGGGGGCCCATCCGATCAAGGTCGGCTTGAGTCCGCTCATTATCGATTTCATGGAGCGAGGCATCATCGATGCACTGGCCCTGAACGGCGCTGGTATCATCCATGATTTCGAACTCGCGTATATGGGTGAGACGTCGGAAGATGTAGCTGCCAGTTTGAAGGATGGCAGCTTCGGTATGGGCGAAGAGACCGGCGCATTCATCAATGCCGCTATTATCGACGGGACAAGGCTAGACCTTGGCGTCGGTGCGGCGGTGGGCAATGCGATTGTAAAAAATCATCTTCCCTATCGTAGACTCAGTATTCTCGCCACGGCTTCACGATTGGGCATCCCGGTGACTTGCCATATTGCGATCGGCACGGACATCATTCATATGCATCCGAAGGCCGACGGCAAAGCGCTTGGCGAATGCAGCCTGCGTGATTTTCGCACCCTTACCTCGGTGGTTGCGACCCTCGCCGGTGGCGTGTATCTGAATTTCGGCTCGGCAGTGATACTGCCGGAAGTATTTTTAAAAGCAGTGAGCCTAGCTCGCAATTTAGGCAATTCCGTAGAGAATTTAACCACCGTCAATCTTGATTTTCTGCAACACTATCGGCCTCTGACAAATGTAGTCAGTCGGCCCACGTTAAAAACCGGCAAGGGGTATCAGCTTACCGGGCATATGGAAATTATGGTGCCGCTTTTGTTTGGCGCAGTGTTGGAACAGTTATAGGCTCGGCTCCGATTTCGATGGGGTGCGGTTCAAGGCGCCGATGCCCACCCCATTCGGCCAGCCAATTGCCCGGTAAAAGGTCAACGTGGTAATGCCAATCGACACGACCGAGCACAGCGAAAGCCCTAAGGCAGCACCGAAAATTGTCGCGAACGCGCCCATGATCATCGAACCCACCGAGCGCATACCCTGGTCCATCAGAAACACGCTCATCACCCGCCCGATCAAATCCCGCGGTGCCTCCACCTGAATGATCAATCGACTCACGGTGCGGAAAAGAATCTGCGCCGCGCCAAGTAGTGCCATCAGCACAACCGAAATCCACAAAGTACGGGATAAACAAAACAGAATGAGGAGTACTGGGGTGATTTTTGAGCTGAACCAAAGGAGTGTCTCACGGCCCCAGCGGCGACCTACAGCATCCAAAAAAATCAGCGATAAAACGGCGCCCACGCCGGAGGCAGCGGTTAGCGCGCCCAAACCCTCTGGTCCGGTTTTCAGAATATCCTTGGCAAAAATCGGCAAAAACCGTTGATAGGTGCCGACAAACATACTCAGTGCGTAAGCCGCCAGCGTGCTCGAAAGTACCAGGGGCGAGGACCGGATGAAATCCAAACCTTCTTTAATCTCTTGAACCCAATGGGCCGAGACTTTGCCTTTGGGTTCAATCGCTAGTCGGATCGGAAGTAGCTCAAATCCCGAGACAAGCAGCGCAACGCCATAAAAGACCAGGCACCCACCGACACCAATCCAGAGGACTAGCACGCCTCCCAGGGATGGTCCGACGATGCGCGCGAAATTGAAACCCAAGGAATACAGCGCCACGGTATTCATAAGCTCCTCTTGCGGCACCAAATCATGCAATAGCGACTGACCGGCGGTGGGATTCATGCTCCGGGTGATGGAAAGAACCGTTTCAAGTATCGCGATATGCCAAAACTTGAGCGCGCCGAAAAAGTACAGAGCCACCATCGCGAAAACCGGCACGGCACACAGGAATTGTATGGCTGTGAGCAAACGCAATCGATCGTAACGATCAACAATGACACCACCGATAACACTCAATACCAGGCGTGGCGTTGCCTCACAGAGCGCGAGAATGCCGAGAGCCATCGCGGATCCAGTGATCTCGTAGACTAACCAGTAAAGCGCGATCTCTCTGACAAACTGGCCGATTGAGGCGATAAAATCGCTGCTGCCAAAAAGCGCGTAGTTTTTATGCCGTAATGGCCGAAGGACCTGAATTACGAACTCCTAGGAGGATAACGAAACAAAGCTCATATTGCTTATAACCCGCCAGCGACTGCATAGGAAGAGCAACGATCCGGTGCCGTCTTACTCTTCTTTGCGTACAAAACCGTTTCTTACTACACTAGAGTTGCCCTTGCGTCCGTTTATGGTGATCACTTTAACGACCGACTTCGGCTATCGCGATTCCTTCGCCGGTATCATGAAAGGCGTGATCAGCCGGATTAATCCGGACGTGCCGGTGATTGATCTCACGCATGGTGTTCCTCCTCAGGACGTCATGGCGGGGGCGCTGACGCTGCGCCATTCGGTCCCTTATTTCGGCGACGGTGCGATTCACGTTGTCGTGGTCGACCCCGGGGTAGGCGGCAGCCGGCGGCCGTTGCTGATCGAGTGTGCCGGGAACTACTTCATCGGGCCGGACAACGGAGTGCTGAGCTTGGCTGTGATGAACAAACCGAAACTGATCATCGAGCTGACGAATTCCGAGTACTTTCTGCAGCCAACCGGCACGACGTTTCACGGGCGCGATATTTTTGCCCCGGCTGCAGCACACCTTTCACGCGGCGTTCCCATTCACGCGTTTGGCCACCGATCATCGAGCTTCATTGAGCTCCATGTCCCCGAAGTCGTCCATCACCCAACCGGGCTTATCGGCGAAATCATCTACATCGACGGTTATGGCAATCTGTTTACCAGTATTTACGAGCACGATCTCACAGGATTGCCGCGCGACGACATCACGATAACCGTAGGTTCCACCAGAATACAAAAGCTGGTATCAAGCTACGACTCAGTAGAATCTGCTAAACTCGCGGCGGTGGTAAATAGTTGGGGCATGCTTGAAATCGCCGAATATAACGGCAATGCCCAGCAGAGGTGCGCTGCCAAGGTCGGGGACAAAGTTGTTGTAAGCGGCAGTTTTTAACTCTCCAGGGGGTTTTTGATGAGCGAGCGGTTGAGTTGGGATCAATATTTTATGACTATCACGCAACAGGTGGCAGAGCGCTCTACCTGCACTCGTGCCAAGGTCGGCGCTGTCATTGTGCGGGACAAAAATATTCTCGCCACCGGTTACAACGGCGCGCCCGCCGGTATGCCGCACTGTACGGATGTGGGATGCTTGATTTACGAATCAAAAACCCCCAATGGCGAGACCGAACAGAACTGTTTTCGGACGATTCATGCGGAAATGAACGCGATTGCACAGGCAGCGAAAAATGGCGCCAGTATTAAAGAGGGGGCAATTTATATTACGCACACGCCCTGTATTCACTGCCTGAAAGTTTTGGTGAACACGGGGCTTAAGGAGATCTATTACGAAAAACCCTATAAGCTCCACACGCTTGAGGAGCTACTCCGCTACACTCAAGTCCATCTCCACAAAGTCGAGTTGCCAGGACGATAAAAAAGGACGGGAGGAAATCCTCCGCGTCCTTTTTGACCGAGAACTGTGCTGTCAATTAAATCTTACCGCTCAAGATAATGGCAATAACGAAGCCATAAAGAGCTAAAGCCTCGAGCAGCGCTAGCGTTAAAACCAGCGGCAAGAAAAGCCGATCGGCCGCATTGGGATTGCGTCCGATACTTTCCATTGCGGCGGCGCCGACGCGTCCCTGCCCAAAAGCGGCGCCAAAAGCGGCAATTGCAACAGCGATCCCGGCCGCGATGGCAATTGCGGCGCCCTTTGAGTCAGCACCTGCGGCGGCGCCTTCGGCAGCCATCGCCAAACCCGTGGCAAAGATGCCGGTGAACAGCGCGGTCACAAATGCAAGCAGTTTTCTCATCTCGTCTCTCCTTTCCAGCGATTTCTTTGCCACCACACCTCTATCATCATCCTCTCCGAGCGGCTAAATCGCTTAATGATGTCCTTGGTGGGATTCCTGACCGTGTTCTTCGTCATGTCCGCCGTGGCTAATCGCCAAAGCGACATAAATCATGCTCAAAAGCGTGAACACGAACGCCTGAATGATCGAAACCAGAGTTCCCATCGCGTAAAACGCCACCGGAACAATTACCTTGGTTAAGCCGATAAACGCTCCGATTACTTCGTGATCCCCCATCATGTTGCCGAAAAGACGCAAAGAGAGCGAGACGGGCCGAAATCCGTGTGAGAAGAGCTCGAGAATCAAGAAAAAACAAATGGAAACCAGCATCAGAGGCGCAAATGCCAGTT
This sequence comes from Binatia bacterium, assembly GCA_036558765.1. GTDB lineage: Bacteria > Desulfobacterota > Binatia > UBA9968 > UBA9968 > DP-20. The sequence goes on from DATBEY010000052.1 coordinate 27,381, forward strand.
TGGCTACAAAGCTCTGTCCGGGAAGACTGGTCATGGGACCAATGAAGTGCTTCAAGTACGCCACCCCCTGTTCCCGGATGCCGATGATGTTGTAACCGATGAAAGAGCATAAAGCGAGCCCAACGGTGGTATTGAGGTTGCCTGTTGGGGGCGCAAAACCTGGTACAAGGCCAAGTAAATTGCTCAGCAAAATAAAAAAGAAAAAAGTACCGAAGAACGGAACGTATTTCCGTCCGCCGGGACCGATGATCTGGTCACTTTGACTGACTATCAATTGAATCACTAGCTCGGCGATATTTTGCGAGCCGAGCTCAGCGGCCGGAACTGCCGGATCCTGTGCTGTGGCCAAGGCTCTGCGGGCGGCGAGGGCGAACAGGATCAGCAGAATACCGGCGATCACGGCAAAGAAAGTGTGATCGCCAAATGCATGTTGTAAGCCGGCCGGCAGCACATTAAACCAGGTGAACGCATGTTCCATCTTTTAAATTCCCGATTTGACCGTTGCACGAATTGTCTCGAACACAATGGCAACCAGTAAGGTTGAGAAACCCACTGCAAAGGATATCGCATCGATGTTGAAGCGGAAGAAAAGCGTCGATAACAGACCCAAAAAAATAATGATTTTGAGGACCAATAGCCCGATGCCGGCTTTGATACGCCGGCGGCTAGCTAGCGGTGTAAGCAGCGAGGCTACTCCATAGCCTAGTAGCAGAAAATTTAGCCCCATGAATACGCCGCCGAGTAAGATCGCCGTCGGGTCCAAAAGCTTGCTCCTCCACAT
>DATBEY010000053.1:0-4508 GCA_036558765.1 Binatia bacterium
ACGAACGCCAGCTTGCGCTCGCGAAGATAGTCGAGATCGATGACGTGTCTGGCGATCTCCGCCGCGTCCGGATCGCCGCGCTTGGCGTGATTTTCCGCAAGTCTCAGGTAGCCTACCCCACCCTCTGCGCGGGTGCCGAAAACCTTGGTGAAACAGTATTCAAACCAGGGCTTCGCTTTGGCCGTTGCTTTGGCGTCAGTCTCATCAACATACACCAATACCCAATAGCCGATGTTCGGCGTGGAACTATTATTCGCCTCATTCCACAGGCGCAGGTATTCACGATAGCGCGGCGCGACTCGCTCGCGCGGCAGAAAGAAAAGATATCCAGTGTGTACACCTTCGCGCGCGAGCAGCGCCAAGGTATCGGCGTCGCGCGAATGAATCCAGATCGGCGGATACGGTTTTTGCAGTGGCTTTACGCCGAGTGTGACGTTTTCATAGTGGCGCAATTCACCTGCAAAATTGAAGGCACCCTGGCTCGAAAGAGCTCGCTTGATCAAGAGCAGGGCTTCATGAGTGATGGCGCGGCGATTCTGAAAATCAGCACGATAAGGAACGAAGAAATCCGGCACAATGCCTGAAACCAAGCCAAGTTCCAAGCGGCCGTTGGTAATGTTATCGAGAACCGCAGCGTCCTCGGCGATGCGAATTGGATCATAAAGCGGCGCAACGAAACCCATCGTGCCGATGCGCAGCCGAGTCGTATGCGCAGCCGCGGCGGCGCAATAAATGGACGGCGAAGGCATCCAGCTCTCGTTGGGGTTGAAGTGGTGCTCGACGCAAAATCCGAAATCAAAACCGCAGTCGTCCGCAAGTGCTAGCTCGCGCCACAGCTGTCCGTAGCGAGCGGCTGCGGTCACGCCTGGCTTACTCCAGACGTGGGAAAAGTGAGCGAATTTCACAGCTGTTTCTAATCTGACGCGAGTCCGTTACTAGCCGTATTTCTTTTCGAGCTCCTTCAGTTCCGCATTGCCTAAATTCGCGTACCATTTGCGCGTGTCTTCAATCCCCGGAGTCTGCTTGAAATAGGCGGCTTCGGTGCCGTTCCTTTTCAATTCCTCCAAGCATTGGCGCATGCCGTGCAGCGCCGCCACCTGCAACACCGTCGGAATACAGCCAACGCGGCCGCCCAACTCGCCCCAACGCGATAGCGGCATGAGTTGGCGCGGCGGCACGCCGACCATGGGCTTGCCGATCCTTGCGAAAGCTTTGATTTCGTCCTCTGTGCGAGCGCTCAGCCAGACCGCATCGGCGCCGGCTTCGCAGCACGCCGAAACGCGTTCGATGCGTTCTTGCAGCGAATCCTTGGCTTCGGAACGGGCGATGATCACTAAATTTTTATCGCGGCGAGTATCGAGCGCGGCTTTGATCTTGTTGACGAATTCATCGCGCGAAACCAGGCCAACATCGAAGCCTTCATGTCCAGCCCGTTTGGGCGTCATTTGATCTTCGATATGGAGCGCGGCGACGCCGGCTTTCTCGAACTCACGCACGGCGCGCGTCACATTGACCGCATTACCATAACCGGTCTCGCAGTCGCTGACGATGGGAATATTGACAGCATCGACGATCTCCCGCGCTTTATTGACCATTTCAGTCAGTGTAAGCAAGCCAGCATCCGCGAAACCCAGCGACCGATGCTGGCCGCTCCCGGAAATATGCACTAGCGGAAACCCCAGCCATTCGACCAGGCGGGCCTGAATGCCGTCATTGCAGCTTGGCGCAATATGGCATGCCGGCTCGTCGAGCATTTTTTTTAGCGATTGGCGTTTTTCTGCGGCGCTCAGTTCCATCTTGAATTCTTCCTTTCGGTTTATGTCGAATTATGTCGGACAACCGTCGTTCGCCCCTACGCGCGCTGGGTTCCAGCGCGGGCGAATTCATCCCTTCGGCCCACTGTGGCTTTTAGCATTTCGGGAGGAATGTTCTTTGCGCCGCCGAGGACTTCGGCGAAAATTGCCATCTGCGCGGCTTCTTCGACGATCAGATTCGCGCGTGCCGCCGCGGCAGGATCGGCGCCGAACGCCAACACGCCGTGATTCTCCAGCAGCACGGCTTTGGTGTTTTTCGCTCCGCTCAACGCCGCGGCAATATTACGCACGGATTCTCCGGAGCCGCGCGGTCCGTATTTGGCAAGTGGAATGCCGTCGGTCATATCTTGGCGCACCAAGGCTTCGTAGGAGCAGCCGATCGACCGGCTCGCCAACGCAAAGCTCGTGGCATACGTGGAATGGGTATGCACCACCGCCCCGGTTTCGGGCCGCTCTTTGTAGACGATGGCATGCATGTGGACGATTTCGGCGTTGCTCGGATTGATGTCGCCTTCAATGAGTTTGCCATCGAGGTCGAGCAGCGCAAGATTTTCCGGCTGCAAATTATCGAACGAGCTCGTGGCCGTCAGCAGAATCGTATCCGTCCCGGGCACGCGCACGCTAAAGTTACCATGATGACTCATGGAGATCGCGCCGATCCGGACGAGAAAATTTGCGTTTTCGAGGACGGCCTGGCGAAGGGCCGCATAATTCAGTCCCATGATTCCTCCTTCGAATAAAGCTAAGACTGCTTAGCACGACTGCTAAAATATTCCCACGCGCGGTTGGAAACTTCTTCGGCAGAAACCTGAGGATGAATCACGGCGAGCTCTTCCGCCGTGAAGTAGCGCGGTTTGCCGGCAGACATCGCGCGGAGCTGATAACTGGCGGCTTCTTCCATCCATAACGTGAGCACACACACGCGCCGGACGTCTTTGCCGGCGACGTTCACGCCGTGGCCGCGCAGCAGCATCGCGTCGGATTGACCTAAAGTTGCTGCAACCTGATCGCCAAGCTCGCGGGTGCGAATCAATGTGATGTGATCGAAAACCTGCACATTGTTCTTAAAAACCGCGCCGGAGGCGTGCAGAGGGCGTATGGTTTCACCGAGGGAGCTCAAGACGACGCAACTCGGCGGGTGTACGTGGCAGACCGACTGAATATCGGGGCGCGCTTTATAAATTCTGGCGTGAATCCAAAATTCGGTATTCGGGCGACCGGCGCCGGCGAGTTGATGACCTTCGACGTCGAGCTCGAGCAGATTCTCAAGGCGCACAAGCGCCGGGCTCATCCTTGGCGGAAAAATGAACTTGTCGGTCCCAGGTATACGCGCGCTTACATGTCCGAATGCTGCCGCGATGCCTTGTTGGTGCAAAACGTGGCTGGCGGTGACGATGTCTTGTTTGATCTGCTCTATGTCCATCAGCTTGACCTCCCATACGCTAGCTAGGCGGAAATGTCCAACTGCGAAAATCAATGCGACATGAGTTGACGATATTGACTACGGAGCGTATTCCTCGATAGCTTCCGACGAGACAGCCGCGAAAACCCGAAGAGCTTCAAAGGATGCCTTGCGGAGCAAGCGATCTTGTTGGCTTCATAAATGGCGCATCCGTGCGAATGACGAATTGTGGCGGGCGCAATCAAAAGGAGGCGTAAAATGCCGGCGAAATTCGTGACGGCTGTTTTAAGTTCCGTTGCCGCAGCGGCTTTGCTCTCGGCGCTCGACAAATCCGCTTTGCCAGCGAGCGTGGAAGAAGTTGCACTCATAAAAACGACGAATAGAGACAAAATTCTCGTCGAGGGCGCAAAAAAAGAAGGCAAGGTGACTTTTTACACCGGGCTGATTGTCGATCAGGTGGTGCGGCCGGTCAAAGATGCCTTCGAAAAAGAATATCCGTTTTTGCAAGTCGAATTTTTTCGCGGCAATTCGGAGCGAGTGGCGCAAAGGGTGCTCACTGAGTATCAGGCCAAGCGCTATGAAGTGGATGTCGTCAGCGGCAGCGCAGCGACCACCATGGTTCAGCGCGCCGGCTTTATGCAGCGATTTTTCTCGCCGCACTTCGCGGAATACCCGAGCGAACTGAAAGATGCGAAAGGTTTCTGGGGCAGCACCAACGTTTACTTTATGACGCTCGGCTACAATACCCGCAACGTAAAAGCCGGCGAGCTCCCGAAGACTTACGACGATCTTCTCAACCCGCGTTGGAAAGGTCAGATGATGTGGTCGACCAGTCGCGGCTCGGGTGCGCCACAGTTCATCGGCAATATTTTCATGACGATGGGACAGGAAGCGGGCAAAGCTTACATGCAGAAACTGAAGCAGCAAAACATCGCCAAAAGCACGGCGAGCGCGCGGCAGATTCTCGATCTGGTTATCGCCGGCGAATATCCCATCGCCATCCAGATCTTCAATCACCACGCCTATATCAGCAAATCCGCCGGCGCGCCGGTCGATTGGCAGCCGCTCGAGCCGGTGACGGCGACGAACAACACCATCGGCTTGGCTAAAAACGCGCCGCATCCGCACGCCGCGATGCTCTTTTTGGATTTTGTGCTATCTAAAAAAGGCCAACAGGTTTTTCAAAAAGTGAATTATCTTCCCGCGCATCCCGATGTGCCTGCGCTGCAAGCGGATCTCAAACCCGGCGGCGGCCGCTTCAAAAAAGCCAACTACTTAAGCCCGGATGTACT
>DATBEY010000054.1:0-9521 GCA_036558765.1 Binatia bacterium
CCCAAGCTCGTTCCCCGCTCTCTTGAGATTTGCCCCAACCATTTTCCGTCCTTTTCTACAAGCTCTACTTACCGCGGAATTCGTCGTCTTTTTTTCTAATACGTCCACTCAGAGACCGTCAAGTTATACCCGCCAGACTAAGATTTTTGTTGACGTTTTTTCGTTTTGGAGTACCCTATTGCGCAATTGAGCTCCAGCCCGTGCATGAAGCCACAGTACAAAAGTTGATCTCGATCTGGAAAATGGATCAAGCGCAGTGACAGCGCAATCAACTCGCCAACTCACGCCTCTCATTGGCGTTTTCCTCCATCAAGCCACTCTGAGCCGTGAAACTTTTTGAGTTGCTCAAGCTTATGGTGCAACAAACCTCAGGATTTCACGCCCGTGCATTGCGAGTGATTGGCCAAGACCTTGCGGCGTTCGTGCCAGAGAATATTGCCATCGAGCTCCAGGGCGACAGCTTCGTCGCACACGGCCTATGCGCAAAAACCCGCATGGAGGACAGGGAATCGTCATACTCACTGTGCGCGGTAAAGAAATTTTTCAAGCGCATGGCAACCATGCTTCAGCCGCCGTTGCGCGAGCCGGACTTGGAATTCGTCCCGTTCACACGAACCTACAAGATCAGCGACCTGGAGCATCTCGACGACCATGCGATCGCCCGCCGCGGCAATCCTGAAGGCATGCCCGATATTTACACCCTTGGTGAGCGGCTACGCACCATCGGAAAAGTCATCGATGGGCACGACGGCAGAGTGATTCGCATCTTCAAGGATTTGCATCAGATTGTCTTCGAGTATCGAGACGGTAATGGCCAGGTGCGCAAGGAAGAACTGACCAATACGGAGTTGTATCAACTGCAACAGAGCTACGCTGCCCGACGCGGCAGCGTTGATTCTGGAAATTGACTAATCTCTAAAATGGTCCGGGAACGGACTCGAGATATTCTGTACCGCTGCCGCCGAAGAGGCCGGATGAGACAAACGACAAATGGCTGACGATCTTTTCAAAATGAAAGTCAATGATTCGGGCGGCTATTTTGCCAGGGCATTGCGCGTCATCGGGCAAGATCTTGCCGAGCTGATTCCACAACAGTTGGAAGTCTACTATCAAGATAAAGCCTTCGAGGTCCGCGTTCGTTGTGACCGGAAACGAGCCGAAAAGAAAAGTCCGCCCGCCGAAAAATCCGGTTTAAAAAATGTATTTCATAAACTCGCTACTTATCGGCTCGACAAACCCCCTGAGGGCTCAGACACCGCCGTCTTCGAACATCGCTACAATTCGGATGAAATCGGCCGACTGGATCGAGTCGGCATCCAGCGTCGTAACCAAGCGGGCAAAGTTCCGGACATCAATAACCTGGGCGAAGCGCTTCGAACCATCGGCCGAATCATCGATGCCCAAGGCGGAGAGCTTATCCGACTAATCAAGGATCCGCGTCGCGTTGTGTTCGACTACAAGGACAAGCAAGGCGCGTCGCAGAAAATAGAGATGACGCGATCCGAATTGTTCAAGGCGCAACAAAGTTACTACGAGAAGCGCAGCGGCACGGGAAACGTTGACGTCTGGAAAGGCCAGGATTGGCGTCGGTAGTTCTACTCGCGATTTTACATTAGCCGCAATTTGGGATCGAGCGCGTCGCGCAGTGAATCCCCAAAGGTATTGAAGGCAAACACTGCAAGGCTGATCGCCAATCCGGGAAACAAAGCCATCCACGGCGCGCGCTCCGCGAACTCCACCGCCGCGCCGCGCAGCATGAGACCCCATGCCGCCGTCGGCTCCGCCACGCCCAGACCCAGAAACGAGAGAGAGGCTTCCAATAAAATCGCCTGGCCCAGAAACGCGGTCAGCATGATTAAGTAGGGCGCCATCACGTTAGGCGCCATGTGGCGAAGGATCACCCGCCAATGGCTTGATCCGAGCGTCAGTGCCGCTTCGATAAACGCCATCTGCCGGAGCGCGAGAGCGCTGCTGCGCACCACAAGCGCGGCCCGCGGGATCATCGGAATCGAGATCGCCAGAATTACATTCCAAATTCCGGATCCTAAAACCGCAACCACCACGAGCGCCAACACGATCAGCGGGAACGAGAGCAGAATGTCCATGAATCGCTGTGCGAAGAGATCGGTCTTTCCGCCAAAGTAGGCGCAGGCAATCCCGACCAGCGCCCCGATCGTAGTCCCGCACAGCGAAGAACAAAAACCGACCCACAGGGCGGTACGAGAGCCGTAGAGAATACGCGACAACACATCTCGGCCAAAGGAATCGGTCCCCAGCCAGTGCTGCCCGCCAGGCGCTTGAAACATCGCGCCGTAATTATTTTCCAAAGGATCGTACGGGGCCAGCGCATTCGCCGAGATGGCGGCGATGATCATGAGAAGAATGACGAAGGCGCCGACGGCGCCCAATGGCCGGTCACGGACAAACCCTACGACAATCGTCAGCCATTGCCGAATCTTGGCGCGCATGAGATTTCAGGCTCAGCGGCTTTCGCCCGCTTTATCGGTAGCGAATTCGTGGATCGAGCCAGGCGTAGAGTAAATCGACCACAAAGTTCATGAAGATAAAGACAAACGCCACCAGCAGCACCAACGCCTGAGTCATGGTGTAATCGCGGTGCGTCACCGACTCGACGAACAACATTCCGATGCCGTTCAAGTTGAAAACCTGTTCGGTGACTACTAGGCCGCCGATGAGAAACGCGAACTCGAGACCGATCACGGTCACGATCGGCAACAGCGCGTTGCGCAGCGCATGCCTGAGCACAACCACGGCTTCACTGAGGCCTTTGGCGCGCGCGGTCCGCACATAATCGTCGCGCAAGACCTCCAACACCGCCGAACGTGTCATCCGTGTAGCCATCGCGGAATAACGATAGCCGACCGCGAGCGCCGGCCAGATGAGCTGCGCCAAATTGGCTCGAGGGTCGACCCAGAACGAAGTAAAGGTCAACGGCGGGAGCCATTTAAATAGAATCAGAAAGCCAAGAATGATGACAATGCCGAGCCAAAACGACGGCATCGCCAAGCCGGCGATGGAAAAAATCCGCACCGCGTAGTCCACCCATGTGTCCTGCTTCAGCGCGGCCAAAGTTCCCAGGGGAATCGCCAGGAGCATAGCAACCAGAGTTGCCATCACGGCGAGTTCCAAACTGAGCTCGAGGCGAACTTTGATTTCCTGCGTGATCGGCTGCCCCGTCCACATGGACGCGCCGAAATCGAATCTGACCACGCCGCTGATCCAACTGACAAACTGTTGCGCCACGGGTTTGTCGAGCCCCAGCTGTGCGCGTTCGCGATCCAGCGCTTCTTTCGGCGCGAATGTGCCGCTGCCGGCATATTTCAGCTCGACGATATCGCCAGGCGCCACTCGCAGCAGCAAAAATACCAGCAGGGCCACGCCAAGCAGCGTCGGGATCATCAATAGCAACCGTTTCAGAATGTACTGCGACATGATTTAAAATTTTGCCGGAACACAGCATGGTGCGGCAGATCCCGCCATTGCGATCGAAGATGGAAACTGGACGAGTGCGGCGCAATTCTCCCGGTTCCGTTCCTGCCTTGTCTCACTGTGCGAGCCATACGTCACGCAGATCTTGATTGACATAATGGCTTGGGCCGATCTTCCACCCCTTCAACCTGCTGCTGTGCGGCACAATGCGCTGCCACCAGAGGAGCGGAAACTGATAGGCCTGTTCTGCGAGGATGCGTTTTTCCATCTGCCGGATCAGGGGCAAGCGCTCCTTCAGATCGAGCATACGGCTTTGGCGCTCGTACAACTCATCGAGGCTCGGATCTTTATAACGCGCATAATTTACCGGACTCGCGTCGCTACTCAAATATTTGAGCAAGTATAGATCCGGTTCGTCCATAAATTCGCAATCGAAATCCACGCCCGCGTCGAAATTCCCCTGGCGCAGATCATTGAAATAAGGCCCGCCTTCCTCTGGCGCATGCGTGACATTCAGGCCGATTTTGCGCCATTGATCCACCAGATAAACCCCGCTCACTTCGTAGGGCTCTTTGACGTTGCGATTTTTCAAAACGAACGAGAATCCCTCGGAGACACCCGCTTCTTTGAGCAAACGCTTCGCCTCAGCGCGCGCGGCGTTGATATCTTTGCCGAAACCGGGAAGCTTAACGAGTTCTCCTGGCGCGGTTGCAAACTCCGATCCCGGGCGAAAAACACCGCCGACATATTTCATCACGGAAATTTGTGACAGCGCCTTCGATGCTTCATTGCGGTCGATGGCAAGCGTGAGGGCGCGACGCACGCGCGCATCGTTAAACGGCTTTTTTTCATTGTTCAGCGTGACCAGAATATTGCACGCCCATGGACTTTCCTGGACGACCGCCTTATTGCCGAGGGTTTTTACGATGTCATCGCGGGCAGCCGGATTGAAGCCGCGAAATTCGACGATCGCCTGGCCGCTCCGCACCGCCGCAATGCGCGGCGCCGTATCGCGGATAAAAACCGCGCGAAAGCTGTCCAGGTAAGGACGTCCGGCGAGAAAATAATTGGGATTTTTCTTTCCTACCCAGTGTGAGCCGGCGACATGCTCGGCAAAGATGAATGGGCCGGAGCCCATTACGTTCTTCTCGTACCAGCGCGGATCTTTCTTGAGCCGCTCCGCGCTGTAGATGAAATTCCAGGGCGACGCGAGGTTGGCCAGGAATGAAGCGGAAATGTGCTTGAGCTTGAAAACGACCGTCGCATCGTCCGGTGCTTCCACCTTGTCGACCATGGAGTACAAAGCCTTCCGCGCGCTTGCTACTCCTTCGGGAGGAAAAATAATTTTGTCATAGGTCGCCTTGACGTCCTGGGCCGTGAGCGGCGTGCCATCATGAAATTTGATGCCCTTACGGATCTTCACCGTCAGCGTCAAACCGTCTTTGGAAAATGACCAACGCTCGGCAACATCGCCAACGATCTTTGGATAATTTTGCGGATCGAAGCGCAGCAACGTGCTGTAGTGCGGCGCCACCGGGTGAAGCATGCCGAAAGTCGTTTCGCGGTGGCCATCAAACGAGGGGGGAATTTCGCCCACGGCAAAAACCAGCTCGCCACCGGACCGGGGCGTTTCCGCGGCTTGCGCACCGGCAAAAAATAGCAGCAGCAAAGCTGTTGTGAGCGCCGTCGGCAATCTAAAAGCGATGAAAACCTTCGAATGGATCAGCATGGAATCTCCCTTAGTGGATGCTTCAGATGCGAGCGAAAATAGGGGATTCAACGCGACAAAGTCAAGCTTAGCGGCGGACGGTGTTTGACCAGCCCTGATTATTTGCCCTACTATTCGAAAACTCTAATTCATTCTCTATGGGCAAACGTAAGATGATGAACCCTTCGTACTTTTCGTGACTCGTTCAAAAATAATGCCCGGTTAAATAGAAACGCGTCAAAACCGTCACCCTCGAATGCTTAGGCGGGGGTCCAGTCCAAATTCCGTCTGCATTCCCGCTAAAAACATGTGGGAATGACAAATCCTTGGAGCGCTTAGATAGGGAAGCCGTTTTCCATTCTCTTTAGGCGAGCGTAAAGTTCATGAAACACTTCGCGGTGAAAATGATACCTCCGATCCGGCATCGCACAATTGGACATGTTCTGTGTCTGCTCTTGCTCATGGCGAGCACGTTTTTGTCCGGTTGCGCTTTGCTCTACACGAACACCCCGCAGTGGCATCAATCGCTTCACTTCGGCGAATCGCGCCGGCTTCACGAAATCTTCGAAAGCTTCTTTGATGCCGAGCTTGCGCTATTTCCAACCTTCGCTACGGAAATCGGCGACCATCGCTATGACGATCAGCTTGAGATCGCCATCAGCGAAGAGCATATCGGCGCTTATCGCCGGCTCCTGCAGCAAACCTTGAAACGGCTCGCCGAAATCAAACGCGACGAGATCGACGCGCAAGAGCGGTTGTATCTTGATGTGCTTTCCCGAAACCTGCGCCTGAGTCTCGACGGACTCGCTTTCCAGCAACAACTACTTCCAGTCCGCCAGCTCGCAAGCCTTGCCGTCGAATTTCCGTTGCTCGGGTCCGGCTCTGGCGTCCATCCGTTCCGAACCGTGTCGGACTATGAGAACTTTTTGAAACGCATCGAACTGTTCGATCTCTGGATCGACACGGCCATCGCGAATATGCGCCGCGGCATCGAGGCGGGCATCGTTCAGCCGAAGGTCGTCATCGAGCGGACGCTACCGCAAATTGAAGCCCTGATCGCGACGGATCCAACAGCCAGCTTGTTTTATCAGCCGGTTGTTCGCATGCCCGCTAAATTTAACGCCGCGGAGCGTGCCCGGCTCACTAGCGCGTACCGTGACGCGATCGAGCAGCACATCAACCCAGCATATCGGCGCTTGCTGGCATTCCTGAAGGATGAATATCTCGGCAAATGCCGCGGCACCGTGGGAATTTCCGCATTGCCGAACGGAACCACCTGGTATGATCATCTAATCAAAACGCAGACGACGACGGATTTGAGCGCCGAAGAAATTTTTCAACTGGGTCTGAGCGAGATCGCCCGCATCAAAAAAGACATGGAAGAACTGCGCGAACGGCTGGGATTTTCAGGAAGTCTCAGTGAATTTGCGGCTTATCTTGCCAGCAATGCGCCTCCCGGCCAAGACAATCCAAGCGACCTCATCAGCGCCTACGAAGCGATTCGTGAAATGGTCTCATCGAGACTCGAGCAGCTATTCGGTCGAATGCCGAAGAGTCAGTTTGAAATCCGCACCATCGAGCCCTTTCGCGAAGGAGCAGCGCCGTCACAATACTGGTCGGCAGCACCGGATGGCTCACGACCGGGAATTTTTTACATCAATGCTGCCGGCATCGCAACGAGCCCGCGTCGTGCCTCCGAGCCGCTTTACCTGCACGAAGCGGTTCCGGGTCATCACTTTCAGATCTCATTGCAACAGGAACGTGATGACTTGCCGCGCTTCCAACGTTTCGCGGACTACACTGCCTTTATAGAGGGCTGGGCGCTTTACGCCGAGAGCCTCGGATTCGAGCTTGGCTTGTACCAGCAGCCGGCGCAGCAGTTCAGTCGCCTCAATTCGGAACTATTTCGCGCCGCGCGACTGGTCGTCGATGTCGGTCTGCATCGAAAGCAATGGTCACGCGACCAGGCAATCAAATTCCTCATGGAGACGGCCCTGAGCAGCACTGAAAGCGGCGCCGCTTCGGAAGTGGACCGCTACATTGCGGTTCCCGCCCAGGCGCTGGGTTATAAAGTCGGCCAGCTCAAGATCAGCGCCATCCGGGCGAAAGCCGAAAAAACCCTCGGCACCAGATTCGATATCCGCAAATTTCACGACGAATTGCTGCGCGACGGCGCACTGCCCTTGGATCTTCTCGAAACCAAAATGGACGTTTGGATTCAGGATAATACGCGCTGACCGACAGCCAGCGAGTGCCTCGATCCCACCCGAAACTTTTTCCAAGCAGTTTTGTTTTTGATCGATGCAATCATTGCCACGGCGCGCTACAATATTTTTTTCACTTATGCGCGCCCCCACCATGAGAGCCGACAGTACTCAGCTTACGCTGCTCAAACGGCGTATACTGCCGCCGCCGCGGCACATGACCGGCAAAGAACGTCGCCGCATTAATCCCAATCGCGGCGTCATCAAGGTCGCTGAGCGTTACACCGATATGTTGTTTTCTCGCTTTGTCTATCCGCTCCTCGGAAGTTTATGGAACCCGTACTGCTGGGTTTTAGAGCAGCGCTTCAGCCTTGCAGAAACGACGGTTACTCCGTTGGGTTGGCCGAAGGATCTTGCGCCGCTCCGCGTGCTTCTGATCACGGATATTCATGGCGGGATTTTTCTAAAGCCGCAGACACTGAGCGGCATCCTACGCGCTTTAATGCAGATGCAGCCCGATTTGGTCGTGATCGGCGGCGATTTGGTCAGCGGTCATGTCAGCGAAGCGATCCCTTATTTCGCCGCGTTGGCGCAATTGTCCGACGCTCCGCTCGGCGCATGGTTCTGCTTAGGCAACCACGATTATTTCGGTGGCGATCCCTTCGAACTCATGGAAAATCTCGCGGCCATCGGGATCAAGACACTCAAAAACGAAAGCACTTCGCTGCTCCACCACGGCAAAAGCTTCGTTCTTGGCGGCATTGATGACCGGATTATGGGAAAGCCCGACTGGCAGAGTTTGACTGCGCAGCAACGACCTCATTTGCTGATGGCCCATAACCCTGATTTTTTTTATGAGGCCGAACAGCGCGGCATACCTTTGATGGTCTCGGGGCATACGCACGGCGGGCAAATTCGCTTCCGCCGCGGTCACGCCATTATCCGCCAAAGCCGTTACTGTCTCGACGAAGGTGTCTACGCTTACGGCTCAACATTGCTGGTAGTCTCACGCGGGTTGGGCAGCGTCATGCTACCCTTTCGCTGGGGTGCCGACCCGGAAGCGGTTTTGGTCGAAATCGTCCCGCCGCGATAACACCAACGATGTTGTCATTTCGACCCAATCCTCTGTCATAGACCAAGTTCCTTTTGTGCTTGGCGTAAATAGCTTAGATCGATATATTTTTCCGGCGGCGGTAGTGCGCCTTTAATAATGCCGTCTTGCGCCTGCACTTCAATATTGACCTTCAAGCCGCTCAGCGTCACGTCGCCGTTGATGGGATAAACTTTGTTTTTGGTATAGTACTCGATGCCGCGCACCGCATATTTGGATTGCAAGCCGAACTCTTTGGTAACAAATTCCGCCGCTTCCGCCGGGTGATCAAAAATCCAGTGCAACGCTTGGATATGGCTCTTGATGAAGTTGACCACCGCCGCGCGGTTCTTCTCGGCCCAAGCCGGATTGATATTGATGTTGTTGAACTGATAACTGGAAATCACTTCGGTAGTATCACCGAGGCGGTTGAATCCCTTGTCAATGGCAAAATCGGCAAATGGAATTCCCAACACCGCTCCCGCGATGGCATTGGTTTCTAAGGCGCTCAATCGTGCCGGCGTGCCACCGGCAATGATCGACAGCGAAAAATCCCGCGGGTGCACCAGTCCTTTGCTTTTCAGATAAGTGAGTAAGATTGACGTGGCGCCGCCGGTGAGACTCGCCACGCCAAGCCTCTGGCCCTTGAGGTCTTCTATTTTTTTTATGTTCTTGGCGCCGATCAGAAGATAAGGCGCTGAATTGCTAGATCCCGCCGCGACTTTCAAATTACCATTGGTCCGTTCGTTCCAGATAATGATGCCGTCCGCGTTGATGTTGGCAAAATGAAGCTCGCCGGCCACGAGCGCCTGAAGCTGAATGTCGGCGCGTCCGATATTGACGAGATCCACGTGGATGCCTTCCTTGGCGTAAAAGCCGTTTTTCTGAGCGACGAAGAAAGGCAGATAATTGAAGTCCTTCGACACGTAACCTGCCTTTAGCGTTTGCGCTGCCAGATCATTTGCGACAAGCGCCGCGCACGCACAACCCAGAAGGGCAATGAGAACTTTGCTCATGTTGTGATCCTCCCTCGCAAAAAAGCTTCGCACGCTACGCGACGCGAACCAGA
>DATBEY010000055.1:0-4844 GCA_036558765.1 Binatia bacterium
GACGCGCCGACGGAGTTGATGATGACTCCGCTGGCGCGCGAACTGATGAAATAAATCTTGCTGTCCGTCTGAAGAATATTTGCTCAGTGCTTTTTCGATCCCGTTATACAGCTTCGGGGAAGGAGTGGCACACCTCGCTAATAAAACATGTTGCTTACCATGAGATGGTTCAACGCGAGATGACCAGGCTGTCGAATAGTCGGTCGAGTGTCGCGGCTTTGTCCAGGTGCCAAATTTCTGCAATTACCGCATCGCATCCCTGTGCTCCGAGGACGGAAGAAGCGAGGCCGTGAAATTTTCCCTCGACCTCATGATCCGTCAGCGGGTTCCGGCGGTGCCCCTTCGGGTAATTTGTCTCGACCGCCAGCCGCCGCCCATCGGTCGTTGTTACCTCGATCCGCGAGCACGACTCCGCGGGATAGCGCCGGGTGAATTGCGGATCCTCGGTCACCGTCAGCTTTTTGATCAACGTCCGCAGCGCCGGATCATGGATGCGAGACGGCGCGAACGTTGCCGGCGTCACCTCACCGTCTTGCCATGCGGCCGCTAGCAAGTAGGGAATGCTATGGTCGGCGGTCTCCCGCCTTTCGGGGTTCCACTTCTCCGGCTCTGTCGCCGTTCGCCGTACCGCTTCTGCGTAGGTCGCTACGTGAACCGAATCGATGTCTCCGATCGCAACCTGCTGCCGGAGGTCCAGCACCAGGCCGATTGGTCCCTGGGTGTGTATCACTGACGGGTAGGCCTTAAAGCTGGTAGCGGTGATCCGAAACGGCTCAGCTCCACCGCCGAAAGCTGGCCACTTCGGCGCTTCGGCTCCCAGGTTGTGCCACAGTCCTTCTTTGCCTTCGAAAGGTTGATCCGGGCCCGTCATTCCCTCTGCCGCTAGCTCTGCGGCGAACACTCCCATGCGGACTGCCGCGGCCGTCGCGCAACCCTTCCACATCGAAAGCTCACCGATGCGCGTGGCCCGCAGCGGTACGGTTGCAGTGATTGCGATGGCGATCGCGTGCGCCAAAGCCGCCGGGTCCAGCGCGAGGATCTTGCCGGCGCCGCACGCTGTCCCGATCGCGACGTAGACACCCTGATCCCAGGTTTTTAATGGTAGCTGGTCCGCCGTCCGGCAAAACGCCTCGTAGGCCGCCGTGATCGCCGTGATCACCGCCCGCCCACTCGCCTTGTGGGCGTCAGCCACAGCGAGCACACCCGGGATCATGTCGCTTGGATGCCCCGTGCCTCGCGCGGCGTACGCGTCGTTGCAGTCGAGGTAGCGAATGAGGGATGTGTTTGCAAAGGCCGCGAGGTCCATCGAGGTTTCCTGTCGAGTACCGATGATTCGTGCCGGCGGGTCTCCGCGCACACGAGACGCAATGCGCCGTGCAATGGAAGGCGGTTCGGCATCGAAGGCGCCGACGCCGCACCCCAGGGTGTCGATCAGCGTTCGCTTGACCTGGTGTATCGCTTCCGGCGAAAGTTTTTCGTAAGTCAAGCGGCTCGAATAGCCGCTCAAGTATTCAGTCGTGGTGTCCATGAGGCCCTCGTGCACGTTTCACAATAATCACTCGTTGGGTCGCGCATATTGCTATTTTTCGACGAATTTTTTCAGGTTCCGCTTGCTGGTGAAGCCGGCGTATACGTTGCCCTGATCGTCCGCCGCGACTTCTTCCGCCGATTGAAGCTGCGGATCCACAAGCGGAATAAAGGCCATGACCTTACCGTCTTTGGCGCTACCGATCCTGATGCCCTGCTTGAACCCGGGATTTCTTTTCTCGTCCGATGTCGAGTCGGCTACATAGATGGTGTCGTTCCTGTCGATGAAGACACTGCTCGGCCGGCCGAATTGCTTCCACTCGGCGAGCAATTTGCCGTCGGCGGCGAAGATTTGAATGCGGTTGTTGGATCGGTCGCCGACAAAGACCCGTCCTGCCGAATCGAGCGCGATCGTGTGAGGCACGTCGAATTCGCCTGGCGCCGAGCCGTGCTTGCCCCAGGACTTGATGAACTTTCCGTCCTTGGAAAATTTCACGATGCGATCATTGGTTTTTTCGCCATGCCCATCGGCAACGAAAATATCGCCGTTCGGTGCGACTACCACATCCGACGGCGAATTCAACAAATCGGGACCATCGCCAGCAACCCCCGGCTTGCCGAGGGTCATCAACACTTTGCCATCGGGAGCGAACTTGATGACGGTATGACCCTTGCCGTTCGCGCCCCGCCCGTCGGTCACCCATACGTTGCCTTCGCGGTCGACGAACAAACCGTGCGGAAAGTTGAACATGCCGGCGCCAAAGTTTGCGACGAGCTTGCCGGATGAATCGAATTTCATGATCGGTGCCAGGTTCGAGCCGGCGCAGTTATCCGCGCCGCACCGATCGAATACCCAGATGCTTTTCCCATCGCTATGATCGAGCTCGACTCCGATGGGCGCGCCCCATGGTCGGCCTTCGGGAAGTTGAGCCCAGGTGTCGAGCATGCGATACGGATTCGGCGCGCCATTCGGATCGATTTTGTCCTGACCGAACGAAGCTAGTCCGTGAATCGTTATTGTCGCGATCACCGCGATCGCAAGCGCGGAATTTATTTTTAAAGAGTTCATCTCGCCTCCATGCACTCAACTTCCCCTTTGACAAATGGGGATTGAAAAGAGGATTGTTCGTTTTCGAAAGCGATGGGCTAGCGCCGAAATCTCCCAACGCATCCCGCAAGACGGCGCCCGTATACTACGGCGGGTCGACAGCGGTCAAGCATAAACCGATTCAGTGGCAATGCTGATCATAATCTGAGTTCAAATTATAGCTGCGTGGCTTGATGAAACGGAGCGATGGCCAATAACTTCGAAACGATCGTTGTCGGTCTCGGCGCGATAGGAAGCGCCGCGCTTTATCAACTCGCGCAGCGGGGCAGCAAAGTGCTTGGGCTCGATCGGTTCTCGCCGCCGCATGGTAACGGCTCATCTCACGGCGAAAGTCGAATCATTCGCCAAGCGATCGGTGAAGGCGAAGAATATGTTCCATTTGCGTTGCGCTCCTATGAATTATGGCGCGAGATTGAAAAACAAACCGGCAAAGAACTCCTGACCATCACCGGTGGACTTACGCTCCAGAGTCAAAACAGTGAAGGCGTGTTGCACGGCCAGCGAGACTTTTTGGACCTAGCGGTCCGCTGCGCGAAGCAGTTCGACATCCGCCATGAAATTTTCGAAACTGCGGAGATCAGAAAACGCTATCCGCAGTTCGCTGTGGCCGACGAGCGCGGTTACTACGAATACGAAACTGGATTCCTAAGGCCGGAAGCTTGTATCGAAGCCCAGCTCGATCTCGCGCGTAAACATGGCGCGGAGGTGCAAACCGACGAGATCGTTGATTCAGTCGAAAGGGACGGGAATTCGGCAGTGACGGTGAAAACGAATCACCGCTCCTACTCGGCCGAGAGGGTCATCATCAGTGCCGGAGCGTGGATTGCGCGATTCTTGCCGTTAGCATACGCGCGTTTGTTCAGAGTCTATCGGCAAGTCATGTACTGGTTTGCAATCAGGAAAGACTGCCGTCCGATGTTCGCGGCTCCCGTGTTTCCGATTTTTATTTGGATTTTCGGCAAGGGCAGCGAATTTGGTTTTTACGGATTTCCAAGCCTCGACGGCGAAACGATTAAGATTGCCACCGAGCAGTTTGTGGCGAACACCGATCCGGATCACGTGCAGCGCGACGTCCGCCCCGAAGAAAAACGATCAATGTATAATGACTATCTGCGAAACCGTGTGCCGGGAATTTCCGATCGCTGCGTGAACACAGCAAGCTGCCTGTACACGACGACGCCCGATTCGAACTTCGTGATCGACGTTCATCCTAACAATGACCGCATCATCATCGCCTCGCCGTGCTCCGGCCACGGCTTCAAACATTCGGCGGCCATCGGCGAAGCGCTTGCCGAGCAGGTTATCGATGGTAAGAGCACGCTTGACATGAGCAGTTTCAGTCTGAAGAGGTTCCACGCACTATCGCTTATCTAACGCGGCAACGACGAATGTCAATTTCATCAGAAATGCGTGAAGGACACACAGTTTACCGGGTGTGTTCCGTAAACGAAGGCGCAGAAGTAAACTCTACTCCTGTGCATTCCCGCATGTCTGCCGGTAAAGGACGGATTGGTCGCAAAAAAATAAACGCCCACGAGGCTTCCCGATGAAACGACTAGCACCGGAAGTGAAGGACTTGACTGAGGAGGAAATACCCGGCACGGGCCAGTGGCATCAGACGTTCACGCTCTTTATGCCCGGCGATGCCGTAAGCGAGCAGCCATTTAACCGCATCGGGACCAGGCTCGATTTATCTGATCCACAGGTGCGCATCGATCTCTGGAAGACACTCAAGGATGACCGTTTTATCGGTTAAGATTATTACCCGCCGAGCACAAGAAGCGGTGCATTGCGAGAGCTTTAATGCGCTCGCAGGTCGAGTTGAAGGTCATCGGCTCGCCTGACGGCTGAGTTATCGACCGGGTGTATAGTGATTATCCTGCAAAATCGTGGCCGGGGCAGATCATTACAGTTCAGTAAGCCGAGCTGTGACGATGGTTTCCATAATCTTGTATCGCCTCGAAGGTCTACTGGCACATCAACAGAATCCGCCGTCCGAGATTTAGCTATTTGTTGCTTTCGCTTTTGAAGCAATCCGCAGATAACGCGTCTAATGGTTGTGTTCTGAAAAAAAAGGAAGGAGGTGATATCGTGAAAAGTGCAATCAAAGTTGCAGTGTTCGCTTTAACTGTTTTTGGTTTCAGCGGCTTTAGTTTCGCTCAGTCCAAGCCGGCCACATCCTCTACTCCGTCAGCAGACAAGAAAGCCG
>DATBEY010000056.1:0-7327 GCA_036558765.1 Binatia bacterium
GTCGAATGCGCCCGCACTTGGGAGTTTATGGACGCTTCGGAGCGGCAATATCGTCCGATACCGCTGGAGACCCGCGAAGAAGCCGGCGTCAAGCTTCAGTTCTGGTTAATCGACGGCAAGGTCAGAGGATTTCGCTTTCCGGCGTTTTCAACCGAAGCATTGGCAAACCTGGCCGACCGAGTCGGCCGCAAATTTGCCAGTGCTCAAGAAGCACGTGAACTCGGTAACGTCGAGCTAAGGTTAGAGCACATGAACGAAACCGGCGTCGATGTTCAGGTGCTGCACAACACCGTATTTATCGAATCGGCGACGGATCGCGCGGCGGTCGAAGTCGCTTTATACAAGAGCTGGAACCAATGGCTGGCCGACATCTGGAAACAGGCACAAGGACGTTTGCTCTGGTCATGCATGGCGCCGACCTCGAGCATACCCGATGCACTGGATCAAATTCGCTGGTCGAAGGAGCATGGCGCGTGCGCTGTGATGATGCGTCCTATTGAAGGGCAACGGCTCCTCGCGGACCGTTACTTCTATCCGATTTACGAGGAAGCGCAAAAACTCGATCTGCCGATCGCAATTCACATTGCCAACGGTAATTCATGGCTGAATGATCTCTATAGCCATCCGGTTCGTATCGCCTCTACGTTTCATCGCTTCCGGATTCCCACGGTCGCGGCCTTCAACGATATTATCATGAGCGAGATCCATGAGGTCTTTCCCCGGCTTCGTTTTGGTTTCATTGAAGCGAGCGCGCAATGGCTGCCCTGGGTCATGCATGAAGCGCGGAATCGCTTCAAAACCCTCGGCCGGAGTTGGCCCGAGAATCCATTTCGCACATTTGGCATGTATGTGACCTGCGAAAATAGCGATGATATTCCGTACATCGTGCGCGAAGCCGGCGAAGACTGTCTGGTGATCGGCACCGACTACGGCCATACCGATACGTCCAGCGATGTCGACGCCATACAAATTTTCAAAGAGCGGCCTGATGTCTCGTCCGAAGTAAAGCGGAAGATTCTAAGCGATAATGCGCGGGCCCTGTACGGACTACAATAGATTCACCGTGCAATCTTTCAGTTTCAAAGTAGGGCCTGGACTGAACTGCTAACCCTTCTCAGGCCAACCTCAAATAAAATCGTGCATGAGATTTTACATCAACATCTTGACGACGTATTTCTCTGATCTCGATCCGCCGTATGACACGTATTACCAGCAAATTCTCGAACAGGTCGAACTGGCGGAAGAGCTCGGCTGGGAATGCTTCATGTTCAATGAACATCACTTTCTCGGTTATGGGGGACTCGTTGCTAATCCCGCCGTCCTGCTCGCCGCCGCGGCTGCACGCACATCCAAGATTCGCTTGGGGCCGTGCATCGCGATTCTGCCGCTGCGCCATCCGTTGCACAGCGCCGAAGACTACGCGATGGTCGATGCCATCTCCGGCGGGCGACTTGAGTTTGGCATCGGATCGGGGAATACCGAGATCGACTACAAAGTTTTCGGTGTCACCCGAGAAAACGATCGTGAGCGGCTGCGCGAAGCAATCGACGTCATCTTGAAATCCTGGGCCAGCGAGCGGATCAGGCATAGTGGCCAGTTTTGGAGTTTCGACGAACTTACGCTTTACCCGCGGCCCATCCAACAACCTTACCCGCCTGTCTGGGTGGCGGGCACATCTGCTGAAGGTCTTGGCTGGGCGGGACGCCAGGGTTACCACATCATGACGGTTGGCCATCCGCACCCGCCGGATAAGGTGCGGGTCGGTGTCGAAGCATGGAAACAGGGACTATTGGCATCGGGCTACGATCTGAAAACGAAACACTGCCAATTTCATGTGCGTACCCACGTGAATGAAAGTTCGGCAAACGCCCGGTCCATCGCGATGGCGGCAATAAGACGTTATGACGAAATTTCCCGAATTGGCAGGCGCTCTCTTACTGCGACGCCCGGAGATTACGATTGGAACACGATGCTCGCCACCGGCCGGAACAATTATGGAAATCCGGACGAATGCATCAAAAATATAGACAATGCCCGGATGAATTATTATTTCGATACGCTGACGACGACCTTCAATTTTGGTCGCATCCCGCACATTGAGATTTTAAAATCCATGCGGCTTTTCGCCAAAGAAGTGATGCCGGCTTTTCGCCCCTGAATGTCGGAAACACGCGCGCATTCCATGCTCGGCCATGATGTGAAAGAGTCCCCAAGTATGACGGCATCTGGAAGGAATTTTTTCAATTACGCTGAGCGGCTTCTGTATTTGAAAATCTCTTTGATCGTCATCACCAGCTCCGGCGAAGTTTCTCATCCAGCGTCATCGGTCGACGCGGATTGCAAGCGTCGACGAAGTCACTACAAAGCCAGAGTGGAACGATGTTGCCGCACGGAATTAACCAGTTAAAATGATGGTTCTCTTCATGCGACGGCACTGCACTTGATATCTGCTCTTTTTAACGCCGGGTACTTCGTTTTCGTCATTGCACGTGTGATAATTCGTAATTGGCCGGCGATTTATATCGCCGGCCGTCAATTTTCATCATGCAATGGCTTGGGTTTGGTAGCTCGCCGCTCTGGCGCTCTTTGCGTCACCGCAATTATCGCCTCTACTTGACTGGCCAGTTGGTTTCCGTATGCGGTACCTGGATGCAACAGGTGGCGCAGAGTTGGCTAATTTACCGCCTTACAGGCTCCGCAACACTGCTGGGAGTTGTCGGGTTTGCTACGCAAATACCGGTTTTCATGCTTGGCGCGATTGGCGGCGTGGTTAGTGATCGATATTCGGCGCATCGGGTGGCGATATGGACGCAAAGCGCGGCGCTTGCGCAAGCCGTGCTGCTAGCGGGACTGACGTTATCAGGCTGGGTTCAGCCTGCACACATCATTCTTCTTGGTGCAGTTCTCGGGGTTGTCAGTGCGTTCGACATGCCTGCACGTCAAGCCCTGGTTCACAAGCTCGTTGCCGTCGAAGATCTGCCCAACGCTGTTGCGCTCAATTCCTCGATGATCAATGCCGCCCGGATTATCGGGCCGGGCGTAGCGGGTGTGGTGGTTGCAACCGTAGGTGAAGGGGCTTGCTTTTCTATAAATGCGATCAGTTATCTCGCGGTGATCATCGCTCTCCTGGCCATGAGATTTGCTCCCGCACAGACCGCTTCGACAAAGCCGGTTTCTCTGCTCCAGTCGCTTCGCGACGGATTTCGTTACACCCGGAACACCATTCCTATACGCGACGTCTTGATCCTTCTTAGTATCGTCGGCGTCATGGGAATGCCGTACATCACGCTCATGCCAGTTTTTGCGGCGGACATCTATAAGAGCGGTGCCGATGCCTTAGGCCTCATGATGGGCGCAGTCGGGCTGGGGGCGCTCGCCGGAGCCCTCGGACTTGCGCGGCGAAAGTCTGTAATCGGTCTCGGTCGCGTTATAGCAATTGCAACCATGGGATTCGGCGTCGGTTTGATTGCTTTCAGTTTATCGAACCTATTTTGGCTTTCGCTCTTGCTGTTGATCATTGTAGGAATGGGTTGGATGGTGCAAATCGCCGCATGCAACACCGCTCTCCAGACTCTCGCCGAAGACGCGATGCGCGGCCGAGTGATGAGTCTCTTTTCGATGATGTTGGTGGGCATGGCGCCGTTCGGAAGTTTGGTTGCCGGGTGGGCGTCGGACCGCATCGGCGCACCTTTGGTTGTGGCCATTGGGGGGACTGGATGTGCGTTGGCAGGGCTTCTGTTTGCGCGCCAACTACCACGCTTGGCCGCCGCCGCCCGACCGATACTCATTGCGCGCGGAGTCATTGTGGATCCCAGCGGTGAGACCGTCGGCATCGATCCGACCTGATCGTGTTCCTGTCGTGCCTCGGCTTTTCCGCGAGAGTCGTCTCGGCACCTTCAAAAATGTCAGCGATAAAGTGCATCGATAAAGCCGTTTGCTTGCAGTTCGCGCACGAAGCGGTCATCGAAAAACCGCTTGGGATCCTGCCCCTTGGCTTTGGGACTGCGCGGTTCGAGCTCTTCGAGCACCGCTTTGATCGCCTCCACGGTTGGCAGCGGCACCTTCATTAAGTACTTGTTGGCGTACACGTCATAGGCTTCGGCGAGTTGCTCCTGGTCGTTGGTGCGCAAAAATTTGCCCATTACGCCAATCGTGAACGTCCGATCCCGCTTCATGCGCGCGATCGCTTCCACCTGCGCCATCATATATCTCCGCATCAAATCCGGCTCTTTTCGAATCACCTCGCCGCGAGTCGTGATGCCAGTGGACGCGTAAGGAAGATTCAACCCTGCGATATCGAGCAATTCGCGAAAACCGAGCTTGCGCGCCCGTCCGATCGCCGGGTATGAGAGAATACCGGCTTGCACGCGGCCTCCCGCCATCGCAGGCACAATGGACTCGACGGCGCCGATCTGCACGATTGAGACGTCTTTTTCGGGCACCAATCCGAAATGGCGCAGCGCGATGCGCGCTCCGGTGTCGATGGTCGTTCCGAATCGGCTGATGCCGACGGATTTGCCGCGCAACTGTTCGGCCGTTTCGATTTCCGGACGAACCATCAGACTTTGGACCAGCGTGCCGATGGTCGTGCCGATCACGACGACATCGGCGCCACCCACCGCTGCGCTCACGGTGGTCGCGCCGGCAATCTGCAGAAAAGTGATTTCACCGGCAATCAACGCGTTCATGCCCTCGACGCCGCTCGGAGTTGCAATGACTTCTACTTCCAACCCGTGTTTCTTGAAAATCCCCGCCTCCCGTGCGAGCCAAGGCACGGCCATCGACCCCGACAGCGAGGTGATGGCAACGCGCAGTTTGCGCACGGGTGCCGTATCCGCAGCACCGTATGCTCGCGGGACGACACAGCACAAAGCTAAGGCGCACATAAAGCCGATCAACTCAAAACGGATTTGTTTCATAAGCCCTTTCTCTGAATCCCGCGCTCGTTTATCGATTGCCTTTAACTCATCTGCGAAAAACTGTCTACAGGATACCATTGACTTGCCGCTCGAGTTCCACCTAAATTCGACGCCTCGGCTACGGAGGGATCATGGCGACTCAAACCATTACAATTGGCTGCCGCGATTACGACCATACGCGCGCGCTCGCCGACGGCAGAATAGGAATTGACGGTATCGATCTCAAATTTACCAATATCTCTCCGCCCTCCCAGATCTTTTTAAGGATGCTCCACGATGAAGAATTCGACGCATCGGAAATGTCGCTGTCCAATTATATGATTGCGCTCGACAAAGGCGATCAGCGCTTCGTCGCGATTCCGATCTTTCCATCGCGGGTCTTTCGCCAGGCGTATATCTGGATCAATACCCGATCAGGCATTCAGAACCCGCAAGATTTGAAGGGCAAAAAAGTCGGCATCGCCGACTATTCCATGACGGCGCTGCTCTTCGTGCGTGGGTTCCTGCAGCATCAATATGGCGTCATGCCTCAGGACGTTCATTGGTTTCGCCGTCGTTCGGAGCACGTCTCGATCGAAGTTCCCGCGGGCATACGACTCGACAATATCCGCAAAGATCAGACCCTTGACGATTTGCTCGAGGCGGGCGACCTGGACGCGGTGGCATTGACGTCTCCACCGCGTGGTTTTCTCGCCGGCTTGCCGGAAATCAGACGCTTGTTTCGCGATGCACGAGCGGTGGAAGCCGAATACTATCGGCAAACGAAAATTTTCCCGATCATGCATATGATCGTGATCCGGCGCGCGATCTATCAAAAGGATCCCAGCCTTGCTGCCCGGCTGACCGAGGCGTTCGAAACCGCAAAGCATCTGTCCTTCGAAGCCTACGCCGAAGGATTGTCGTGCTTACCTTGGGTACATTTAGATCTGGAATATGCCCAAGAGATTCTCGGTCGCGATTTTTATCCGTACGGTGTGAGGAAAAATCTGCCGACCTTAGAGGCCGCGACGCTTTATTCAAATGAACAAGGCCTGACCAAAAGAAAATTTGCGGTAGAGGAATTGTTTGCTCGGGAGACCCTGGAGCTCTTCGCTTAGACTGAGTCGGTTACCGGGAAAATTCCGACAACCCCTATGGCCCGACCGCCAGGGACCGCATGCGTCTGGCGGCTTAATTAAAGCCCGGCTAACTGGGCATGCCCGCCGCGATCGGGGCCTATTCGCTCGCAATGCGAGTTCTGGCTAATGCGGGATCCTCGCGTAATCGCCCAAGACGATCCTACGAATCTTGTAGGCTTTGCCACGACATGATGACTGTTGGCTCACTGGCCTGCGGCAACTTTGCGCGATTGCTTCGGCGCAAATACATTTGCACCCAACAGTCATAGAAATATTCTAGATCGTGTCGCTCATTTGCAGCTTGCTGATCGGGAGTCTCGTACCGAATAGTGATCCATTGGCCGGCGAATGAGATGGTCACGGGTTCTGACACATTCCGATTGTCTAGATAGCAACCGGCGCCACGCAGCAGTTGTGAGATGCTGTATGGGTCCGGCGTTTTGCCGGCGTCTTCGCGGCAGCTCTTCCCATGCAAATCAAATTTTTCGATCTCCTCCGGTGTGAAGCGCAAATCCACCCGGCGATCTCGCGATGTTCGAGTCGAACCGGAGCGCCGAAACAGTCCGGCAAGCGCACGTAAAACTGATAACCTTCCTTTTCGCCCTCTCGCGCTGCCTTTGGCTACAACGGAATAGATTCCGTTCTCGACTTCTATGTCGAACACGGAGAAACTGAATCTTTCAAGCGCCTGTCCGAGGGCGCGGAGTTGGCGCGCAAAATTCGTGTCGTTGACATTTGATCGGTGATTCGGCCGCGGCTCGGTGGCATAGGAGGCTTTGGTGGTTGTTGCCCAGTTCGTACTGTCTGGTTTCATATAAACTCGTTTCTGCCATCAGTTCTGGCTTGTTGCCGTTAAATTAGGCTCGAGATCGTCGGATCAAGCAGTGCAAGAAAACGGTGACGTAACACAATCGAGAACCTTCGCCCAGGCTTGGACCAAACTCTGTCCAACTTGGGTATCGCGAACGCCTATCCAAAATACCAGGGCGACGAGAACGATCACTAATGTGTACTCCGTCAAGCCCTGACCATCTTCCTCCCGACAGAGTCTCTTCAATAAACACATGATTGCCTCCCATTCTTTTTCCTCTGCCACAAACAAAAAAACCGGCCCAGAAAATTTCTGTTGCCGGTTTCACCATTCGCTCACCGAGTCCCTTGGTGACCACGTTGGGACCTCGGTTCATTGCGTCAACGTATGTCTGCTCGCAGCTTGCGCAGATATGATGCCAATGAACTCAGTTGTAAAATTTGGCGTAATCACTGCCATTCGTTGACAAATGACTCTGA
>DATBEY010000057.1:0-11360 GCA_036558765.1 Binatia bacterium
CAATGATCTCGACTTTGTAGTGCTCGCCCATGCTGCGGAAAAGGTCGATCGCTTCGCCGCGCGGCAGCTCTTCGCGGACGATCTTCAGATCAGCTTTAACCAACTCTTCCATGCGTTTTTCGATCCGCTCTAGTTCCTCGGGTGAAAATGGCTCGCTGCGCTTGAAATCATAGTAGAAGCCATTCTCGATGGTCGGACCGATGGTCACTTGCGTCCCAGGAAAAAGATTCTGCACCGCTTGCGCCATCAAATGGGCTGTCGAATGACGTAGGGTATCCAAGCCTTCGGGGCTCTCGGGCGAAACCCATTGTAAAGTGGCATCCTGATCCAGCACGCGGCTCAAATCCACCAAACGCCCGTTTACCTTGGCTGCCACGATGCCGCGCCTTACTCCAGAGCGCGAAGCGAGTTCCTCGATCCGAGTCCCAGAGGGAACGTCGACGGATTTACCGTCGGGAAGTGTGACGTGAATACCAGTCATGTAAGGAGTTATGAAATGGTAGGCACGGGCAGGATTGAACTGCCGACCTCTTCCGTGTCAAGGAAGCGCTCTCCCACTGAGCTACGTGCCTGCAGAGTCTGGCAGAAGCGGCTGAATCGGGGCCATTTAATTACCCTGAGACGGCTCCAATCGCCGCCCGGTATCGGCATCATCATAAGCATGGCAAAATACTGCAAGCGATCGATTTTACTACCAATTCCTCGACGGGATGTCAACCGAGTCGGGTGATGGACGGCGCTTTAGTTTGGAGCCAAACAAGCCCCCGGTAAAGATACTGGCAACCGGACACGACGGTCCCGATCGCAGTGACATCGACGAATATATCGAGCGTGGCCGCCGGTAAAAGCTTAGGTTGATCAAGCGTGACCAGGGCGATGGCCAGCGTAAGTAGCTGAAACGTGGTGCTCCACTTCCCGATGATTGTCGGCTTTACGTGAAGCCGTTCTTCCACAAGAAAGTAAATAATTCCATACCCAAGCACCAGCAAAAAATCTCGCGCAACGACGACGATGACGAGCCACATTGGGATGCCATCCATCAAACCGAGCATCACAAAAGATGTAATGACAAGCAGCTTGTCGGCCACCGGATCGAGGTAGGCGCCGAGAGGGGTTTGCTGATTCATCCAACGCGCGACAAAGCCATCCAGGAAATCGGTGAAACCGCCGATAGCAAAAACCACCAGCGCTTCCCAAAAAAAGCGGTACGACAAAAATTCTAAGAAAACTGGAATCGTTAAAATGCGCAGCAGCGTCAGAAAATTCGGCAGGTTCAGCATGAGCGCCCATTGCCATCAATGCTCGACCGGCGCAGCGACTCCGTTGAGCAGCTTTCGCATTTGTCCCGCCAACTTTGGTGTAATCATTGCCGTGACATGGACACCGTCCTCTTGATAACTTTCCTGAATGATCCGTCCCTGCTCACGCAGCATTGCAATCAATCCCCCTTGCGCCTGGGAAAAAAATCCTTGGAATCGCTCTTTTCGTTCGTCCAGAATCGCCCCGATTGTAGATAACAGCCGATCGATCCCCTGCCCGCTCAAAGCGGAGATCGGACAAATCTCGCTGACTTCATGAGTCTTGAGTAACGCCAGCGGCACATCCTCGACCGCGTCGATTTTGTTGGGCACAATTACGGTGGCGATATCTGCGGCGCCGATTTCCGCGAGAACCCGCTGCACGACTTCAATATGTTCTTCGAATTGCGGACTCGTCAAATCCACCAGATGCAGCAACAGATCGGCATTAGAGACTTCTTCGAGAGTACTTTTGAACGCTTCGATCAACGAATGCGGAATCTTATTGATAAAACCTACGGTATCGACGAGCATCACCTTGTCGCCATTGGGTAGGCGCAAAGCCCGTGTCGTTGGATCGAGAGTCGCGAATAGTTTGTCTTCCACGAAAACACCCGCGGCGGTCAAAGTATTCATCAGCGTCGATTTTCCAGCATTGGTGTAGCCCACCAAAGCCACGGTCGCAAACGGCACTTCGTCGCGCTCCTTTCTTTGCAAGGTTCGCGTTCGTTCAACGGTTCCCAGCCGCTGTTTCAAATGGCCGATACGCTCGCGAATGCGCCGGCGATCGATTTCCAACTGCGTCTCGCCCGGCCCGCGGGTACCGATACCGCCGCCCAAACGTGATAAATGTGTCCATTGCCGCGTGAGTCGCGGCAAAAGGTATTCGAGCTGCGCCAGCTCGACTTGCAGCTTTCCCTCATTGCTACGAGCCCGTTGGGCAAAGATATCGAGGATAAGCTGGCTTCGGTCGACCACACGAACGTTAAACGCGTTCTCCAAATTGCGCTGCTGAGCCGGGGTCAGATCTTCGTCCAAAATGACCAAATCGGCATGAAGCTCCTTCACCTTCGCC
This sequence comes from Binatia bacterium, assembly GCA_036558765.1. Classification (GTDB taxonomy): domain Bacteria; phylum Desulfobacterota; class Binatia; order UBA9968; family UBA9968; genus DP-20. The sequence goes on from DATBEY010000057.1 coordinate 2,374, forward strand.
TGGATCTCGTCCACCTTGCCGCGGCCGATCAAAGTTGCGGGAGTAATACTTTTAATCTGTTGATGCTGTTTCCCGAGCACCTTTGCGCCCGCGGTTTCCGCCAAGCGTTCCAGCTCTTCGAGACTATAGGCTAATGCAACTTGCTGCTTGCGGGAGGGCAGCTCGATGCCGACCAATAGGGCGCGTTCTTTGGGAATTTGGGTAGAAATCAGCGATTTCAAGAGTTCAGAGCGTGGAAAGCGACCCGCTGACCGAAAAGCTTTTCGACGGTTTGCTCCAGTTCCGCTGACGAAGCGATACGGACTTGTTCCGGGAGCTCGATCACAGTCTCACCGCTTGGCGACTTCAGCATATGCAAAAATACCGTAGCCTGCCCGGGGTAATCAAGCAAGGTGTCCCGTAAACGCACCAGCTCATCCGCCGATATTTCAGCTTCACGAATATAGACGTGCACTTTCTCGGCGGTGCCATTGCCGTTCGCTTTGCCATTGCCATTGCCGTTTTTCTGATTTCTTGCGGCTTCGGTCAACGAGAGAACTTCATTCGCAATGACTTGCATTCTTTCTTCGCCGACCTCGAGTCGGCCTTTTATAAAGATCGGATCATCGGCTCCCAACAGGGCGGCGCATTTTTTATAGACATCCGGCCAAGTAATGACCTCGATAAAGCCGGTCTTATCCTCGAGATTAAAACTGCCGTAGCGGTCGCCTTTTTTGGTATTGCGCAGTTTTAACGCCGAAACCACTCCGCCGATTTTGACTTCCCCGGATTGCGCCTTCTCTTTGATCACCGTGATCGCGCCGCTGGCAATCTTGTTGAGCACACGCTCGAAATTATCAAGTGGATGGCCGCTGATGTAAAATCCTAGCGCTTCCTTCTCGAAGGCCAATGATTCTTGAACCGACCATTCGGAAACCTGAGGATAAACGTCGCCCGGTTTCTTGGCGGATTTGAGCGGGGTACCGAGCAGGGTAAAGATATCTATTTGATTGCTGCTGAGATCCCTTTGATGCGCCTGGCCTACTCTCATCGCCTCGTCCAGCGCGCCGTTCATGCAGGCGCGCGACATGCCCATGGCATCGAAGGCACCGCATTTGACCAGACTCTCGATGACCCGGCGATTCACCGCCGTCATATCGACGCGGCGGCAAAAATCGAAAAGCGATTCGAACGATCCGCCAGCGGAGCGGCTTTCGAGAATAACTTCCACCGCCTTTTCCCCGACATTTTTGACTGCAGCTAGGCCAAAGCGAATCTTGTCCCCCACCGGGGTGAAATCCGAACGACTTTCGTTGATATCAGGCGCCAGAACTTCGATGTCCTTGTCGCGGCACTCGGCGAGATTTTTGATGATCTTGTCCGTGTCCCCCATTTCCGACGTCATCAGCGCCGCCATGAACTCGACCGGATAGTGGGTTTTCAAGTAGGCGGTCTGGTAGGAAACCAGCGCATACGCCGCCGAATGAGATTTGTTGAAACCGTAACGGGCGAAGGTTTCCATCTGGTCAAAAATTTCTGTCGCCCTTTTTTCGTCGATCTTCTTGGCTTTGGCGCCGCTGACAAACCGCTCGCGCTGAGCGGCCATCTCTTCGGGATCCTTCTTGCCCATGGCGCGCCGCAGAATATCCGCATCGCCCATCGAGTAGCCCGCTAGGACTTGGGCGATTTGCATGACCTGTTCTTGATAAACAATGACACCGTAAGTGTCTTTGAGGATCGGCTCCAATAGCGGATGTAGGTACTTGATTTTTTCCTTCCCGTGTTTCCGCTTGATGTATTCTTCGGCCATGCCGCTATCGAGGGGGCCAGGACGGTACAGCGCCAGGATCGCCACCAGGTCCTCGAAACAATTGGGCCGTATTTTGACCGTCATCTCCCGGATACCGGTGCTTTCCAGTTGGAACACACCGGTGGTGTTGCCGTTGCATAGCGTGCGGTAGCTTTTCTTGTCATCGAGCGGTAACCGGTTAATGTCGATCTTCTCACCCCGTGAGATCTCGATCAGCTTCAGGCAATCGTGAATCAGAGTGAGCGTCTTTAGGCCTAGAAAATCGAATTTAACCAGCCCGATCTTTTCCACCGCGCTCATGTCGTATTGCGTCACGATGCCGCCTTCTTTATCGACGAATAACGGCAAATGATCCACCAGGGGCAGATTCGATAGCACCACGCCGGCGGCATGGGTCGATGCGTGACGCACCAACCCTTCGAGCCGTAGCGCATGTTCCATGAGTGTTTTGATCCGCGCATCGTTCTTCATGAGCTCGCCAAGGCGCGGCTCCATTTTCATCGCCTCGGTGAGCGGATAATCGAACCCTTGCTTGGGCGCTGGAATCAGTTTCGCGATGGCATCGGTTTCGGCAAACGACAAGCCCAGCGCCCGCCCGACATCCTTGATCGCAGCTTTGGCTTTAAGCGTTCCGAAGGTCGCGATTTGTGCGACTCGATCCGCTCCATATTTGTCTTTAACGTATTGAATGACCTGTGCCCGACCGCGAATACAGAAATCCACGTCGATGTCGGGCATCGACCTCCGTTCCGGATTGAGAAACCGCTCGAACAACAACACATGTCGGATCGGATCGAGATCGGTAATCTTAAGCGCGTAAGCCACCAAGCTGCCGGCTGATGAGCCCCGACCGGGGCCGACGGGAATGCCATGCTGCTTCGCGTAATTGATGAAGTCCGCCACCACTAGGAAATAACCCGGGAACTGCATGCGTTTGATCACATCGAGTTCATACTCGAGTCGCTCGAGATAAGCTTTCCTGAGGGTGGGATCGTCGATCCCGTGCAGCCGCTCTTCGAGGCCCTCATGGGCCAACTCGTCGAGATAATTATCCAGGCTGATCTCTTTGGGCGGCGTGAAATTCGGAAAATGATACTTGCCGAACTCAATCTCGACATTGCAGCGTTCGGCGATTTCCAGCGTGCGCGCCACCGCGCCCGGACAGTAATCGAACCCGCGCATCATTTCTTCGGCGGATTTGAGATAAAGCTCGTCGGTTTCAAGTTTGAGCCGGTTTTCCTCGTTAATGGTTTTTCCTGTCTGAACGCAGAGCAGGACATCATGCGAGTGAAAATCAGCGCGCTCCCCATAGTGACAATCATTGGTCGCCACCACGGGAAGCGAAAGCTCCTTCGCCAACTCGACGAGCTGCGGGTTGACCTTTTCCTGTTCGGGAAGTTTGTTGTCCTGAATCTCGATATAGTAGCGATCGCCGAAAATAGCTGCGTAGGTTTCCGCGGCGGTCTTGGCCTTGTCGTAAAGGCCATAGTGGAGCGCTTGGGAGACTTCACCCTGCAGACAGGCACTGAGCGCGATCAAGCCGCCGTTGAATTCCTGAAGCAGCTCTTTGTCGATACGCGGCTTGTAGTAAAAACCTTCCATGTAGCCGAGGGAGACGAGCTTGCAGAGATTGCGATAACCCTCGCGGTTCATGGCCAGCAAAATGAGGTGGTTGTTGTATTCTTTGGGCCCTTTGTCGACGCCTTTTTTCTCGAATCGGCTGGTCGGCGCGACGTAAATTTCGCAACCGAGGATCGGCTTGATGCCGTGGCTTACCGCCTCACGATAGAACTCCACCGCGCCGAACATGTTTCCATGATCGGTCATTGCGACGGCGGGCTGCTTTAACGCTTTGATCCGTTCAAAAAGCTTATCGACTTTGTTCGCGCCATCCAGCAGGCTGTATTCGGTATGACAATGAAGATGAACGAAACGAGAATGTTCCATCAGAGTTGCTACTCAATTACCACAAAGGTCGTGCCTCGACAATTATTTCTCGATCAATTTTCCGCCTGAGTTATCCACAGCTCGCGGCCAAGCGCCCGCGGTAATGAAATCCTCCAAGATTGTGGCGAGGACATTGGCAAACTTGAAATCACAGCACTGATCGGGCTTGATGCTCGCGAGCCTTTGCCCTTCGTGAAGGGTCAATTCGTCAATCGTCTTATCAATTCGCGCTTGGTAAATATATTTTGTGTTCGGGTAAACGTCTCCTACGAGGCATTCGTACGACCGGAAAAATTGCCAGCCCATAAGCTCGATCCCCAACTCCTCTTTCACTTCGCGCAACAGCGCCTGCTCCGGCGTCTCGCCGGGCTCTAGGTGGCCGCCGAAGAAATCCCAGCGGTTCGGAAAAGGGATATCTGCCTTGTCGTCGCGCAGATAAATCAACAAGCGATCGTCACGATCGAACAAAAGGACCTGCGCGATCTGGATCATAGCGCTAAAACTCTCGTCTGCGCCTCTTTCTCAAAGAGGCGTTGCATCGGAAAGAAAATGGATTAGTTTAGCTTCTGTCTAAAACCAGAAACCATGGATTAAGACTCTCAGCAAGCTGAGAAAAACAACTTGCGATTGTCGCATCGGCGTGTTCTACGCCCACTTCCGCTCGCCCAGCAACCAACGGCGCTTTATGCGCGAACCGTAGGACAAGCCAAATTGTCCCATCGCGATCTCGGTGATGAGCGCAACCGCTTCGCGAGGCGAATCAGTGATGATCAAGCGGTCGATGTCAGCCTGATCGATCGTTTTCTCTTCGACCAGATGTTGCGATAGGAAGTCGATCAACGGGCGCCAAAATTCACTGACCATTAAGACCAGCGGAAATCTGCTGATCTTCGCAGTCTGGATTAGCGTTGCGGTTTCGAAAATCTCGTCCAAAGTGCCAAATCCACCGGGTAACGCTATGAAAGCATAGGAGTATTTGACCAGCATCACTTTGCGAACGAAAAAATGATGAAAGGTGATCCATTGATCGAGATAAGGATTTGGTTTTTGTTCTTCTGGTAGCTCGATATTACAGCCGATGGATCGACCGCCGACATCTTTTGCGCCCCGATTCGCCGCTTCCATGATCCCCGGCCCGCCTCCCGTCATCACCGTGAAACCCGCTTTGGCGAGTTCCATCCCGCATTCTCGCGCGACTTGATAGTAGGGGTGCCGCTCGGTGAAGCGCGCCGAACCAAAGACCGTCACGCATGGTCCGGCGAAATGAAGCACGCGAAAGCCGCGCATGAATTCTAAAAAAATCTTAATCGCCCGAAACAGTTCGCTGCTGCGGTTCTGCGGTCCTTCGAGAAAACGCACGACTTCAGGCGCACCTGGCGTCGAGCCCCACTCCTCGGACGTGACGACCTCGTGCTCTTTTCCGCTCATAAAACCCGTTCGGCCAATTAAGTGAGCATACCGCCAAAGCTCAACCGTCCGAAACCGGAAGCTCTATTCCCACTCGATGGTAGCCGGGGGTTTGGAGGAAATATCGTAAACGACGCGATTGACGCCCCGCACCTCGTTCAGGATGCGATTCGAAATCCTGCCGAGGAGTTCATACGGTAACGGCACCCAGTCGGCCGTCATGCCGTCCTGGCTATCCACTGCTCGGAGCGCGATCACGTTTTCGTAACTGCGCTCGTCACCGACCACGCCCACAGTTTTGATCGGCAGCAGCACCGCAAAGGACTGCCAGAGCTTGTCATAAAATCCCGCCCTCCGGATCTCATCGAGAACAATCACGTCCGCGTCGCGCAAAATTGCTAACCGCTCATCGCTGACCTCTCCCAAAACGCGGATTGCGAGTCCGGGCCCGGGAAAAGGCTGACGTTGAATTATTTCCACTGGTAAACCAAGCTGTTTGCCAACAATTCTGACTTCATCCTTGAAGAGCTCTCGGAGTGGCTCGATGAGCTTGAACTTCATGTTGGTCGGCAGACCGCCGACATTATGATGCGACTTGATCATTGCGGAGGGCCCAAGCACAGAAATCGATTCGATCACGTCAGGATAAAGCGTGCCCTGAGCTAAAAATTCCATCTCACCAACGTCACGCGCTTCTCGCTCGAAGACTTCGATAAATTGATTTCCGATGCGCTTGCGTTTGATCTCTGGATCCTCGACGCCTCGAAGTGCGGCAAGAAACTGCCTGCTAGCATCGACATAGCGAAAGCTCCGACCGAACCTTTCGACAAACAAACTGCAAACCCGTTCGGCTTCGTTTTTCCGCAGCAGCCCATTATTGACAAAAACGCACGTCAGTCGTTCCCCGATCGCGCGGTAAACCAGGGTCGCCGCGACAGCGGAATCGACGCCGCCGCTAAGCGCGCACAAAACGCGCCCACTGCCCACTTGGTTCCGAATTTTGCTGACGGAGGTCTCGATGAAATGCTCCATCGTCCAGTCGGGGCGGCAGCCGCAAACCCGGAAGACAAAATTGTCCAGAATTTCACGCCCGCGCGATGTATGGATGACTTCCGGATGAAACTGCACGCCGAAGTAGCGCCGGGTCGGGTTGGCGAAAGCGGCAATCGGCGAGTTGCCGCTGTGCGCGAGTACACTCCAGCCTTTTGGCGACGCGGTCATTTTGTCGCCATGGCTCATCCAAACTCGCGTCACTTCATTTGGCGCGAATCCGTAAAAAAGATCACTGTTGTCGTCAATAACAAGATCAGCCGGCCCGTATTCGCGCCGTTCGGCGCGGCCGGCCTCTCCGCCGAAAGCTAAATTGACGATACCCATGCCATAACAGATGCCGAGAACGGGGATGGTCATCTTGAAAAGATCTTCGCTGATCCTCGGCGCGTTTTCCTGATAAACGCTCGCCGGACCACCCGAGAGAATAATTCCCTCCGGCTCGAGTTGCCGAATTTTTTCCGGCGCAATGTTGAATGGATGGATCTCGCAATAGACTTTCGACTCGCGAACCCGCCGAGCGATGAGTTGCGTGTATTGGGAACCGAAGTCCAGAACGAGAATCATTCGACTCTATAGTTGGGAGCTTCCTTGGTGATGAACACGTCGTGAACGTGACCTTCCCGTAACGCAGCAGCGGTCACTTGCATGAATCTGGCTTTGCTATGCAGCGCCGTCATATCCTGACAGCCGAGATAACCCATGCCGGCGCGCAACCCACCAACCAGCTGATGAATATTGAAGGAGAGTGATCCTTTGTAAGGCACTTGACCTTCGATTCCCTCGGGCACGAGCTTATTGGCGTCTTTCACGTCCGCTTGACCATAACGATCGCGGCTGCCTTGGCCCATCGCTCCGAGCGACCCCATACCACGGTACGACTTGTAACTTCTTCCCTGATAGAGAATCATCTCGCCCGGGCTTTCCTCCGTGCCTGCGAAAAGACTGCCGATCATGACGCTATCCGCGCCGGCTGCGAGGCCCTTGGTAATATCGCCTGAATATTTAATGCCGCCATCTGCAATGATCGGTATATTGTGGCGCGCCGCCGCCTTTGCGCAGCTGCCGATGGCGGTAATCTGCGGCACACCGACTCCCGAGACAACCCGGGTCGTACAGATCGAGCCCGGGCCGACGCCGACTTTTACGGCATTGACGCCCGCATGGATGAGAGCCGTCGTTCCTTCCGCCGTGGCAACATTGCCGCCCGCGAGGTTGAGATCGGGATAGCGGCGGCGGATCTGGCCAATCACATCGAGCACGTTTCTCGAATGGCCGTGCGCCGTATCGACCGCGATCAGATCGACGCCGGCGCGCACCAACGTTTCGACACGCTCTTCCCAATCCGGGCCAACTCCGACGGCCGCCCCGACTCGCAGCCGCCCACGATCATCCTTGGACGCGTTGGGATATTGAATCTTCTTTTCGATGTCCTTGACGGTAATCAAGCCTTTGAGCTCGAGGCGATCGTCCACGACCAAGAGCTTTTCAATGCGATGTTGATGCAAGAGCTCTTTTGCCGTATCGAGATCGACGCCAGGCTTGACCGTCACCAGATTGTCTTTGGTCATGACTTCGGAAACCGGACGATCATGACGTTTCTCGAAGCGCAAATCGCGATTGGTGAGAATTCCAACGAGTTTGCCATTCTTTGTAACCGGCAATCCGGAAATGCCGTACTGGTTCATGATCGCCTGAGCTTCGGAAATCTTTTGATCGGGCGCCACGGTAATCGGATCGCTGATCATTCCACTTTCGTATTTTTTTACCTTCTCAACCTCAGCTGCCTGCGCCCAGACCGACAAATTGCGGTGAATGATCCCGATCCCGCCCTCTTGTGCCATGCCAATTGCCGTCTTCGACTCGGTTACAGTATCCATTGCGGCACTGACGAGCGGAATTTTCAACGTGATGCGGTCCGTCAAACGGGTCGAAACATCGATATCGCGCGGCAATACCGCGGACTCCGCCGGGATCAACAAAACGTCATCGAACGTCAAACCAACGGGCAAGACTTCTTGTTCAAGCATGATTCACCCTCCGGGGTGAGATAAAAAAAAACCCAGACCTAAGCCTGGGCTTTTTGGCGCTCATCTGTTCTTCGAGCAACATGAAATCTTATACCAGGAAAAATTTCTTCCGGCAACATTTCGCATTGAGGCGCAAGGAGCATTGTGATAGCAACTGCCCATGCCGCTCTACGAATACGAATGTCGGAAAGGACATCGCTTCGAGACCATTCAGAAAAATTCCGACAAGCCGCTGCGTCGCTGCTGCCTCTGCAGAGCCCCCGTGAAACGCGCCATCTCGCAACCGACACTGCTCCATAATCGCGGCGTGCACGTCTTTGACCGTCTCACCAAAGATGACGCTATTCGCGACCGTCCCTCTTCCCTAAAATCGCTAAGAAAAGACAAATTCTGACGACGCGCTATCGCTGGCCGACCATTCCGTCGCGAGCTTAACGCGATCGACGTTGTTATACGAGTTTCGTACCGCAGTCAGTGCTTTTCCTGCTGATGCAGTAATCAGCCGACAGTTACCCCTCGGCAACGAGAGTTGATCGTGATAAATCTCGGGAAATCGTGGCATATCACTTGCTCATTCTCCGGGAACGGGAGTGTATCTCCGAATCTTTGAAACAGGAGGATCGCAATATGCCAAAACCCTCGGATATGGAGCGCGTCAGAGCCAATACTCCGGCTGAAATTAACTGGCGCATTGATCGGCAAATCGAAGATAGCGTACGGCGCTATGCCAGTGAGCCAAAGGACATCATCTTACGCCGGATTTG
>DATBEY010000058.1:0-12027 GCA_036558765.1 Binatia bacterium
CGTGCGCGCCATCGTATTCGTTAAATTTGTAGAGCAAGGCTCGACGGTTCTGGCGTGTTCCGCGATTCGCCGCGCCATCGATCTGGTCGGGCGGAACAATGTCTATTTCTTGGTGTTCCAAGAGAACCGATTCATTCTTGACGTGATGGAGCTTCTGCCAGCGGAGAACGTCATCGCCATTCGTCACGAAAATTTGATTACCGCGATTCGCGATCTCGTCCGCGCGCTGGCCATGTTAATCCACAAACGGGTCAACGCGGTCATTGATTTGGAGTTTTTCGCGCGCTCATCTGCCGCGATTAGTTTTTTGACGGGCTGCGATTACCGGGTCGGCTTCCATGGCTTCGGCGGTGAGGGGCCGTATCGCGGCGATCTCATGACGCATCGGGTGCGCTACAATCCGTATCTCCATACGGCGCAAGCTTTCCATATGATGGTCGAAGCTCTGGCATTCGCGCCCCGCGATTTGATGCCTTTCGATATGAAATCTCTCCCGGTGGACGATGCGCCGCCCGCCTTCTTGCCGACGGAGTCAGAGGTGGTGCAAGCGAAAGATATTGTGCTCGAAGCAGCGCGGATCGAGCCGTTACCGCCGCTCGTCCTTTTGAATCCGAATTGCAGCGATATGCTGCCGTTGCGCCGCTGGCCGACGGAAAAATATATCGAGCTGGCGCAGCGGCTTACCGCAGCCTATCCGGAATTGTACGTTGGAGTGACGGGCTCGCCTTCCGAAGCAAAAGCGGCAGCTTCAATGGTGGAACGAATAGGATCGAAGCACTGTTTCAGTCTCGCGGGTCGAACGACGCTGCGACAGCTCCTGGTGATCTTTGGGCTTGCCGACGTGCTCGTCACGAACGACAGTGGCCCGGCCCATTTTGCCGCACTCACGCCGATCGACGTGGTGACGCTCTTCGGGCCGGAGACGCCGCAGCTGTATGGAGCGCGGACGCCGAGGAATCATGTTTTCTGGCAAGCTCTCGCGTGCAGTCCGTGCGTGAGCGCATTGAACCAAAAGTTTTCTGCCTGTCGGAATAACCTGTGTATGCAGCACATCGATGTCGATGCCGTATTCAACGAAGTCTGCAAAATCTATCAGACGAAGCGAAAGACCCGGACTTTTGCCAATGGTGAAAATCGAGTTCGTCACGTCCAACTGGATGCCTAGGACGCGGCTCGCATGTCGGACCGGCATCTGCTTCAGGCGATTATTCTCCTCGTTTTCCTCCGTCTTGTCAGCGCTTCTCTAATCGACCTTTCGCCGCAGGAAGCCTATTATTGGAATTACGCCAAGCATCCGGCGTTGAGTTATTTTGATCATCCGCCGGTCGTCGCGTGGCTGATTAGCGCGGGTCAACTCGTCCTCGGCAAGACCGAACTGGGAGTCCGGGTCGGTGGCTTCCTGCTAACCCTTCTCTCAACCGGATTGCTCTATGCGCTGGGGAAGCTTTGGTTTGGTCGGCGAGCGGGACTGTGGGCAGCTCTGCTATTCCAGTTACTGCCACTCTATTTTGTCTATGGCGTGCTGAGCACTCCCGATGTGCCGCTAAACTTCTTCTGGCTGTTGACGCTCTACTTGATTTCGATCGCTGTACGCGGAGGCAAGAAATGGGCTTGGTATGCGGCCGGGATCGCCTTTGGGCTTTGCATGCTTTCCAAATACACCGCTGTTTTTTTGCTTCCTTCCACACTGCTATTGCTCGCCATCGATTCTCGTTACCACCAGTGGTTTATCAGGAAAGAGCCATACCTGGCGCTGCTTATTGCGGCGTTGTGCTTCACTCCAGTGATTCTCTGGAACATGGAGCACGGCTGGGTATCGTTTGGCTTCCAAATAAACGATCGGCTGAGTCGGCGCCAGATGCATCCGCTGCGGAGCGTTGGTGAATTTGTGCTCGTACAGCTGGGTGTGACTTATCCGGCTTTAATAGCAGCCCTGGTCATGATCCCGACGGTAGCGTTGTCGCTGGCAGTGAAGGCTCGCCGTCTCGCATGGCGGTTCTGCTTGCTTTTTTCGCTGCCGCTTCTCACCTTCCTGCTGCTTTTCAGCATTCATTCTCGGATCAAAGCCAACTGGACGCTGCCCGCATATTTATCCCTGCTGATCGCGGCCTATCCCTCGTATCGATATCTCCGTTTCAAGAGCGCCGTTTGGGCAAAGCTCGTAGCAAAATATGTTTTGATCAGCGGGTTTTATATTTTGCCGGTCATGTATGTCGTTACGATTTATCACTTAACGATCACGATACCCGGCATTCCCGCCTTCAGTTTTACGACCGGCTGGAAGGACTTGGCAAAAGAAGTTGGACAGGAGGCGCAAGACTTTGAACATGCCGAGGGCACAAAGGTGTTTCTTCTCGGACTCGACAGTCACTACATCGCCGCCGTTCTTGCTTTTTACACCGATGACGGCCGCGAGGTCTTCTCCCGCAACCTTGTCGGCAAACCTGCCTTGGCCTTCGCGTACTGGCCGCCAAAAATCGATCCGCGCGGATTTAACGCGCTCGCTGTGGACACCGATCCGCCCGAGCTCGAGTCGCTGCAAAGATATTTCACCCGGGTGGACGAGAAAATACAACGCATTCCGATCGTGAGAGGTGGAAGAGTTCTCGATTATTTTTATGTCGTAAAGTGCTTCGGGTATAAAGGGCACGGACGATAGACTTGCCCGGACAACCGAGGCGATCGATTGCAGTCTATCAATCCGCGAGCAGCGATCGACTCCAAGGCCGACCGACGGCTCACGTCAACCTCCAACACTTAATTAATTCGACGTTCAAAGCGTTCAGCCGTTCCAGCCGTCCTCGTCTAAAGCGGTTTGAGCGTCATCGATTGCACCTGCCTCACATCCGCAAGCCGCGGTATCCTTTGGTGGCAAAATCGACTCGCCGTAGCGGTGTTTGCTGTGTTGGCAGTGTGCGGATTTAATGTTATGGGAGATGCTATTCACGATGGCTGCCTTGCTCGAGGTCAGAAATCTTCAGACATCTTTTTTTACGCCGGAGGGAGAAGTGCGCGCCATTGACGGCGTGAGCTTCGAGATCGGCCAAGGCAAAACCCTCGGTCTGGTAGGCGAATCGGGTTGCGGCAAGAGCGTCACCTCGCTCTCGATCATGCGTTTAATTCCGTCGCCGCCAGGAAAAATCGTCGGCGGAGAGATAATCTACCGCGGCCGCGATCTGCTCAAGCTCAACAACGAAGAGATGCGGAAAATTCGCGGCAACGAGATCTCGATGATCTTTCAAGAGCCGATGACCTCGCTCAACCCGGTTTTCACTGTCGGAAATCAGATCGGCGAAGCGATTCGGCTCCATCAGGGACTCGGCAAGAGAGAGACACGCCAGAAAACCATCGAAATGCTACGCCTGGTCAAGATTGCGGATCCCGAGTCCCGGGTCGATGCCTATCCGCATCAGTTGAGCGGCGGGATGCGACAGCGTGTCATGATCGCGATGGCACTGTCGTGCAATCCGAGTCTGCTGATCGCCGATGAGCCGACCACAGCGTTGGATGTGACGATTCAAGCGCAGATTCTGGAGCTGATGAAGGAATTGCAACAAAAGCTGGGCATGGCGCTGCTCCTGATTACCCACGACTTGGGAGTTGTCGCCGAACAGGCGGACGACGTGGCGATCATGTACGCGGGAAAAATCGTCGAACGCGCGGCTACCCGGTCGATCTTTGATCATCCGTTTCACCCCTATACAGTGGGACTGCTGAACTCGCTCCCAGGGATAGGCGCGCTGAAAAAGAAACGACTTGATGCGATTGGCGGTGTTGTGCCGAGCCCCCTCAATCTGCCCAGTGGTTGCCGCTTTCGCGACCGCTGCCCGCGCGCTGCCGAACTCTGCGCGGACCAAGAGCCACCGTTGCAGGACAAGGAGCCTGGCCATCCGGCAGCCTGTCATTTTCCCCACCTGGAGTCACGGGAAAGGCCGAGGATGGAAAATTGAGGATGGAGAATCGAGCATAGAAGGTAAGCAGCGATCCGCGATCCCTTATCTTCTATCCTCACACGGGTCCGACCTATGAGTTTGCTAGAAATTCGCGATTTGAAAAAATATTTCCCGGTTGGCGATGGCTTTTTCTCGCGCAACAAGGGCAATGTGAAAGCCGTGGACGGCGTGAATCTAACCATCAACGAAGGCGAAACGTTGGGCCTGGTTGGCGAGTCGGGCTGTGGTAAATCCACTTTGGGCCGGACCCTGCTGCGACTGATAGAACCCACCAGCGGCGAGGTTATTTTTCACGGCAAGAATCTGCTCGCTCTGTCGGCTCGCGAGCTGCGTGAAATGCGCCGCGAGATGCAGATTATTTTTCAGGATCCCTACGCGTCGCTCAACCCGCGCATGCGTGTGGGCGATATCGTCGGCGAAGGGCTGGAAATTCACAAGCTCGCCAAGGGTAGAGCCAAACGCGATCGAATCATGGAGCTTTTGCATCAGGTCGGATTGCGCGAAGATCATTATCCGCGTTATCCGCATGAATTTAGCGGCGGACAGCGCCAGCGAATTGGCATTGCCCGCGCTCTCGCCGTAAGTCCGAAGTTCATCGTCTGCGACGAGCCGGTGTCTTCGCTCGACGTATCGATCCAGGCGCAAATCATCAACCTCCTACAGGAACTGCAGGAGAAGATGCACCTGACCTATCTTTTTATCTCGCATGATCTGCGCGTCGTCGAGCACATCAGCCATCGCGTGGCGATTATGTACCTGGGCAAGGTCGTCGAAATCGCCGCCGGTGAAACCATTTACCGGGATGCTAAACACCCTTATACACGGGCGCTCCTTTCTGCCGTGCCGATGCCAGAGACGAGCCGAAAGAAGGAACGCATCGTCTTGGAGGGGGATGTGCCCAGTCCCGTCAATCCGCCGTCCGGTTGCACTTTTCATCCGCGCTGCGCCTATCGCCAGCCGCTTTGCAGTGAGATGGAGCCACCCCTCGATTTCTCGGACGGGCACGGCGTTTCCTGTCACGTCTTCGGGCCGATCAAGCGGGCCTAGCGAATCGGTGGCCAAGAAAATGGTTGAATTTGTCATTGTCGATGCTAAGATTATTTAGAAGTTAGCAGCGGGAACCGCAGAAAATCTTATAAGCCTCTCGGAAGCAATTCCGAGGGGTTTTTATTTTGTCGAGGTCTTAACGGTATGGCAGACGCAAGCGTTCCGATGACAAGCAAGGGTTACCAATTTTTGCTCGATGAGCTGAAGCGCCTAAAAACCGTCGAGCGGCCAAAAAACATCCGCGAGATCGAAGAAGCCCGCGGGCATGGCGATCTCTCTGAGAACGCCGAATTCCACGCTGCCAAAGAACGCCAGTCTCTGCTCGATCTGCAAATTCGTGAGATCGAAGACAAGGTTGCGCGAGCCCAAGTGATCGACGTCGGAAAGCTATCCGGCGACAAGGTGGTCTTCGGCGCTACCGTGGCGCTAGCCGATGGTGACACCGGCGACAAGGTGGTATACCAAATCGTCGGCGATCATGAGGCGGAACCTAAGAACGGTAGGATTTCCATCAGTTCTCCGATTGCCCGAGCTCTTATTGGCAAGACCGAAGGAGACGAAGTTCAGGTCCGCACCCCCACTGGCGTTCGTACGTTTGACATTCTAAGCGTCGAATACATCGATTAAGATCGCCGCCGCCGGTGGATGGGCCCTACCTGGAAAGGAATTATGTCCTTTTCAGCCGTGCCGGCTGCTACGCAATTAGCTTCTCGCCAGCGCGCCAGCGCCACTGTCGCGCCGCGCTACTGCCGCATTTATAGTGCTCGCCAATGTCCTGGTCTCTGGGCCATGGCGATCGCCATTAGCCTACTAACTAACCTAGCCTGCGCCATCGCTCACGCTGAAATTATCATTGAGCCACACATTGGCTTTCATGGAGTTTTCCAACTCGGCCGGCCATTTCCCCTGGAACTTGAACTCAGTAATAGCGGCCGCCCGGCTGAGGGCACTCTGGACGTGCGAGTTTGGAAGGGCGGGGTCGTCAAGGGCGGCGCGCCCTATCCAGTCAGTTATCGGCGCGAGATTTTTCTTCCCAGCCAGGGCCGCAAGACGGTGCAGTTGACGATCGATCCTGACTTTGTGAGCCGGCCGCTAAGTATTGCTTTTACGGCGCCGGAGGCGCGCGGCACCCGGGAGCTGGATTTGCGGCGCTACTTTTCGCCGTCGCCGGTTTTACTCTTCATGAGCGGCAGCGGCACGCTTCCCACTCTTGCGTCGGTTGCCGCCCTACAAAATCGCCTGGTCGCGATTACTGCAGACGAACTACCGGCAGACTCCCGCGCTTTGCTCGGCGTTTCGCACGTGATTTTCTACGAGCAGTCATTGCGCGATCTTTCCCGGTCACAGCTTCTTGCTCTCGATGGTTGGCTCACTGCGGGCGGCAGGATGGTTATTATGGGCAGTGTCAATTACGCTCTTTACCAGGAACCCGCGCTCGCACGTTTTTTACCGGTCCGGGTGACCGGCGTAAAACAGGTGGCGTTCACGCCGACCGCTGGCAAGTCGCAACCCGGTTTGGCTTTATCGGGGGTCTGGGCGCAGACATCGAATCTTCTCGATGGCCAAGTTGTTTCGGAAACCGGTGGTACTCCGATGATCGTGGAGGCCCATAGAGGGCGCGGACGCATCGTCTATTTGGCGCTCGATGTCGGCCGGCCACCTTTGTCGGAGTGGCGCGGCCTACAGAATTTTTTGCAATCCTTAATAACACCTTCGCCGGGAGACGAAATAATCCCACGCACGGAGTGGAGCGATGCGGTATTCAATCAACTGATCGCGAGCCCGTCATTTATTTCCACCTACGTCCCTTCCGGCTCGCTGCTTTTCGCCACCGTCAGCTATCTCGCGGCCATTGGCGTCCTAACCTGGCTGTGGCAACGTCGGCGACTAGCGGGACGCAGTATGTTACTGGGTTTGGCAATGATCGCTGTGGTCGCAACCGTCGCGGGTTACGCTCATTTCAGCCGAGGCGGCAATGTGCCGGACGGTGTGCTTTTGAGCTCCAGTGTTCTGGAGAACAGCGGCGATGATTTTGTCGATGTGCAAGCCAATCTTGCGCTTTTTTCGACGCAGCTTCGGCATTATGATCTTGAGCTAGAGCGCGGCTGGATCGATCTGACACCGGTTTCGATTCGGCCGAGCGAAGCAGCCGAGCAGACCGTTGTGACGCAGGAGGGCGGCGGCGTGAGTCGCTATGAGCTGCCGCTTCGAGAATGGGATTACCGGCTCTTTCGTATGCGCCGCATCGATCGATTGCCGTTGCGCGCGTCCGTCGATGTCCAGGAGGAACGGGTGGTCTTAAAAGTGGAAAATCGCAGTGCCAACGATCTGGTCGATTGTTGGTTGCTTCTTCCCGGTCAAAGGTTCGCGATCGGTGCCATTCGGCGCGGCGCGAATTGGCAAAATACCTTTCCCCTGTTAAGCACAAACCTCGGGGACGCCGCCGTCAGCCGCGGTGACGCTCTCAGCCTGCGCGAGATTACTTTTGCCGACAAGACGCGTGATATTTTGTTTCATTCATCGATGTTTCCGCGCGACGGCGACCCACGCTGGGCCGGTGGCGCGGCGGTTTTTTTTGGCTGGGTGAAGGATTCGCAGCCGCACGTTCGAATCGATGACGCCCGCATCCAAGCCCAAGATTACACACTCTATCGCGCGGTATTTCCGTTGACGAGCGGTGAGGACGAATGAGAGACAATCCCGTGTGGCGCGAAAGCGTCGAAATTTTCTTCACCGAAGGGCATGGTTTTGCAGTGTATTTTTACCTGCTGATCATCATTGCTCCGATGGAGTTTTTGGCGTTGTATATTCCGTCACTGGATGCTCAGAGATGGAGCGGCTCGGCGAGTCTCTTCAGGGTGACTGCGGTGACCGTTTTGCTGCTGATCGTCTATTTCGCGCTACGCGTGGGCAATCAGGAGTTCGCCGCATGGCGATTCAAGAGCCTGAGGCATTGGGTTCGTGAGCGCGGGCAATCTGCGGTAACGATCAGCCGGGCGCAGACTTGTTTTCTTGTCACCCATGTCGCACTATCGCTGGTTTTGTGCGCCCCTTTTCTGGTGTGGGCCGGCGCGATTGCCCGCACGCCACCCGCGAACATCGCGGCAATTTTTCTGCTTCTGCCTTTCTATGCCGTGACTTATGGGATTTGGGGGTTGGCGAGCTTAGCTCTTTGGGAACGCCGTCTGGAGAACCGCCAGGTCTTCATTCGTTCGCTGTTTACCTGTCTGGTGATCCTCTCGGCCTTGTTTTACCTGCCGTTGAATCCCGTCGCGTTCGTGCTGGCGTTTCTTAGTCGACAGGAGCTACCCCCGCTGGCTTTGTTCGGCATGCAGTGGTCGGGCACGTTGACGCACCTGATGTTTCACATCGTGCTCGGTTCTTCGGGTTATTTGCTCTACCGTTGGGCGCTCACGCGAGAACCGCTTTTCTGAAACCGGCCATGGAATCCTTGCAGAATAAATTTAGCGAGATCCTCCGTTGGGAACGGCGCAAACGGCGGGAGCAGACGCTCGCGATTACCGCCTGCGTGACATTGGCCCTGGCGATTCTATTTTTGCCGGTCAATGGCTTTTTGCCGAGGGACTGGCTGCGCTGGACGGTTCCCGCCATATTGTTCATGGTCCTGGCACCGTGGTTTTTCTATCGCATGAAGTGGCGGTATCAGAACAGCGCGCGGGCGGTGGCGGCGTTGGACAAAGAACTCAACCTTGCCGAGTGCGCTGTGACCGCGTGGGAAATCGGCGGCGCTGCTGAAGCGCGCGGTGCGCAGCTTCTGGTTTTACAGAGAGCGGAAGCCAGGCTGCGCAATATCGAACCGCGGCAAATCCTGCCACGCTCCGTGAGCTGGCCGATGTATGGCGTGATGCCGCTTTTGCTGCTGTGGCTTGCACTGCTCTGGCTTGACTTCGATCGGCCAAGCTCTGCAGGGCGGCATCTGAGTCCGCGAACTTTGGCGGAAAAGGTCCGGGAGTATTCGCGTGAGCTTCAAGACAAGGCCAAGGAAGAAGGTTTGCGCGAGACCCTCAAATTTGGCCAAGAGCTCGAGAAGACCGCGCAGAAGAGCGTCGAGCAAAAAACGGCGGATGAGTCGCTTAGAA
The DNA here is from genome assembly GCA_036558765.1 of Binatia bacterium. Lineage (GTDB taxonomy): Bacteria > Desulfobacterota > Binatia > UBA9968 > UBA9968 > DP-20. Next base: position 9,101 of record DATBEY010000058.1, read on the forward strand.
AAGAAGTTTCCGGGCTGACACAGAAATTTACCGTTCCAGCAGGAGCGCGCCAATTCTCGAGCGGCGAAACCGAGCAAATGCTAAAAGATCTCAAAACCGAACTGGAGGCGAGCAGGGGTTTGTTCCAATTCCCCGACGGTGCCAAAAACAGCGACGAAGCGAATCAACGCTGGATGGAACGGCTCTCTGGCCTACCCCAACTAAAGCAGCAGTTTGACGCGGCTAATCCCGGCGCCGGTATGGGCGCGAGCGAGCTGAAAGCCTTTCTGGATAAGTTGGATCAACAGGTCAGTAGAGAGCTGGACCGCCGAGCGCTCATCGATGCGCAGCAGTATTTGGAGCAGATGACCAAACAAGGTTCTTCCGAACGAGGCGAGAATTACGCCCGAAGCGGCGCCAGCGGTGAACCCGATCCAAATGCCGCGGGAGCCCATGAGAAATCGTTCAGCAACTTGCCGGGCAGAGAGCCCGGAAAACAGGATGACGACGTTCGCTCGCTCCCGGATCTCGGTTCCGGGCCGCAGAGTCAGGTCAAAGGAATACTCGGCGCCGGTGAAAGCAGCGCTTTGATGCTCAAGGGAAATCCCACCGCTGGCAAAAGTACGGTTGTCGATAGCGAGGTGGTTGCGTCATACCGCCGCCAGGCGGAACAGGAGCTCAACTCTGAACGTGTGCCGGAGGATCTCAAAGAGGTGATCAAAAATTATTTTCTGTCGTTGGGAGAAGCCAAGAGTCGATAAAAACTGTCGGCATTGCCGATAACAGCTGGCAAGCGACAGCGCAAAATGGGCAGATTCCGGAGTAGCAAACATGCAGTCCGTCGAGGAAATCGAACAGCGCATCAGCAGCGCTCGTCGTAGTTTCGATGAGCTTCGCGCGGAGATGGCGCGAGTTATCGTCGGTCACGAAAGCCTCATCGAACAGGTTTTCATCGCCTTGGTCTGCGGCGGTCATTGCTTGCTAGAGGGAGTGCCCGGGCTGGGCAAGACTTTGATGGTGCGGAGCCTCGGCGAAGTTTTGAGTCTGACCTTCTCGCGGATTCAGTTCACGCCCGACCTCATGCCGGCCGACATCACCGGCACCAACATGCTGACGGACGATCCCTCGGGGCGTAAAGTCTTCGAATTTCAGCGCGGGCCGGTGTTCGCTCACATTGTCTTGGCCGACGAAATCAATCGCGCCACGCCCAAAACGCAGTCCGCGCTGCTCGAAGCGATGCAGGAACAGAGCGTCACGGTAGGCGGGAAGATTCACCGGCTGGAAAATCCTTTCATGGTCCTGGCGACGCAAAATCCCATTGAAATGGAAGGTACCTACCCGCTCCCCGAAGCGCAGGTGGACCGGTTCTTTTTCAAGCTCCTGCTCGAGTTTCCGAGCCGCGCGGAATTGGCGCGAATTGCCGACCTGACCACCGCGGCGCCTCCCTCAGGCCTGCGGGAAATTGTCGACGCTGGCGGAATCTTGCAGATGCGCCAGTGGGTCAGGGAAGTGCCGCTGGCTGAAGTCGTGAAGGACTATGCGGTGCGGTTAGTGATGAGCACGCATCCGCAACAAAAGCAGGGAAACGGTTCGGGTGGATTGGCACAGCGGTTTGTCCTGTACGGGTCGAGTCCGCGCGGCCTGCAAAGCTTGATCCTGGCGGCGAAGGCTCGGGCGTTATTGGCGGGCAGACCCAATGTCTCTTTCGATGATATTCGCACTCAACTGCTGCCGAGTTTGCGGCATCGCCTGATTCTCAATCTCGAAGCCGACGCGGAAGGCGTCACGGCGGAAAAGATTCTGACAGAGGTGGCGGCGCAAGTGCCGGAAATGGAATAGTTGATGAGTTTCGCCTCACGGGTTTCGAGCTTGGGATTTATGCCGGGACGAATCGGTGACTTGCTGGGCCGGCTTTTTATCGGTGCGCGGGGAAAGATCCTTCGCTCCGGCCGGGATCACGGAACGATCGGCCATGACAATGGGAGCAAGTTCCCGTCAGGGGAACGTGAAACCGAACAGTTAAGCGCTGGCACATTCTTCGACAGTGATTTTTTACGCAAGCTGGAACGTCTGCACCTGATCGCGAAGCGCCTAAGCTGGGCGGGCGCCAAGGGCGAGCACGCGGTTTCGCGCAAAGGCTTCAGTTTGGAGTTTTCCGATTATCGCCGTTATCAACGCGGTGACGACCTACGATATATCGACTGGAATGTCTATCGCCGTCTCGAGCGGTTGCTACTCAAGGTATTTACCGCCGAAGAAGAAATGAACATCTATCTTCTGGTCGATACCAGCCGCTCGATGGCGGAAGGTACACCGCTAAAAATCGACTACGCAAAAAAAGTCGCTGCCGCTCTCGGTTACATCGGTCTTAAAAACCTGGATCGAGTCGGCGGCGCTTCCTTTTCGACGCGGATCGCTAAACCGCTCACGTTGGGACGAGGTCGAAAGCAGGTGCTCAGCCTGTTTCGGTTTTTGTCCAACCTTTCTGCCAGCGGCGAAACCAACTTGCGCGCGGCCATTCATTCCTTCACGAATCTTTTTCCGCATCCGGGTTTCGTGGTCATCGTAAGCGATTTGTTTGACGAAACCGGGTGGCGCGCAGCCTTGGAAGAGTTGACGGCGAAGCGCTATCAGATCCTCGTGATCCATATTGTCGATGCAGAAGAAACAAAACCGAAACCGTGGGGTGACGTAGCCCTGACGGACGTTGAAGCGGGCCGGGAACGGAAATTCTTTCTCGATGCCGATCTGGTGCGGCGCTTTCAAACCGAGATGGAGCGATATTTCAACGAGATCGAAACGGTGTGCGCGCACCGGCGCATCGACTACTTGCGCACAACCACTCAAGTTCCGTTTGATGAATTCGTGCTAAAGACGCTGCGCCAGGTGGGCAGCGTGGCTTGAACTATGCTTTGGAGCCTGCCGTCGGCCTTATTCCTGCTGGCCGG
>DATBEY010000059.1:0-5071 GCA_036558765.1 Binatia bacterium
CCTAGAGGTTATAAAACCGTTTTGGATTATCGGAAAGTATTTTTCTCTTGATGTCGGCGTTGAGACATTGATTGGCTTTGAATCTGGAGATGGCATTGAGCTCGCTCGAGGTATCGCCATGGCCGTAATCGGTGCCGATGACGAGATTTTCTTCCCCGGTGTAGGAGATCACGTAGCTGAAATCGTCGTCGGTTTGGGTCGATATGTAAATCTTGTAATCGCGCACGCAAGTAGCGGAGATCGGCTGCGGGCTACCGAGGGAACGACGCACCGCTTCGTGCACCACCCAAGGCACCCACTGGCTCGAGACTTCGATGAAACCCCAGCGGAGCGCCGGAAACAGCCGCGGAAGTTCGCTCATGATCAAGGCATAGCACGCGGTCACCGTGGGCACACGAAATGTCGAAAAACCGCCACCCGCGTCGTTGGTCATGATCTTGAAGAGCTCGGGGTTGCCGTTCGCCAGATGAACCGTAATCGGTAAACCGAGGCGCTCCGCCTCTGCATAGATCGGATAAAAATAAGCATCCGTCATCATCCGATCGCGTTCGAACGGCCGCATGCACACTCCGACGGCGCCGTGATTCTTGGCGAAACCGATCTGAGAAATCGCCTCGCTCGGGGTCATTACCGGAACCACACAGGTCCAGCGCAGCCGATTTTCGCCAAGCTTCCAGATCTCCGCCAACCAGCGGTTCCAACTCCAACACAGCGCAATCTCGGCGTCAGGCCTACGGGTCAAGGGTGTGAGCCACAGCGAATTATAAAGCACCTGAATGTCGATCCCGAGGTCGTCCATGTGCCGCAGGCGCTGGGCGACGTCGGACAGCTCACGAGCTTCGACGGGTGTCGCCACTGCGCGGCCGAACCGCTTGAAATGTTCTTCCGATTGGCGCTGATCAGGCGCCGGAAATTTCGGCCCGAGGTTTTCACCATCCAGCACCCAGATCTGCCGCCCTGGATTTCCCGGTGAAGCGACGAGAGTCGGCCGATACTTCTCCTCGGATCTCTCGAGGTAATCCCACGTCCGCTCGGTCTCGATGACGTGGGCATCGGCGTCGATCACGTCGGTTTTGAGATGGGGCAGAACCATGCTGAACCTTAGCTCAGCTTTAACTTAAGAAAATCCTGCTGTCCACCTCTTTGCAGTCCTGCAAAATCTCGCGCAAACGGTTTCAGTTACCGTTCTACGAAGCCGTAAATGCGAAATACCTCAGCGACCCTTGGGGGCACGGCACTCCGCCCGGGGACGTCACGACTGACCGGTCAAACTAAATCACTTTACTTCGTAGCGCTTGACGCTGGTCCTGCCGCCGCCCTGCAATCCCCGCGCATGGCGCTGAATCTCGGCATGAGCTTCGCTGTCTCGGTAGCGGTCAATGCTCGCCTGAGTGTCCCACTCGGAATAGGAAATGAATTCGCCGGGCGTATCGACGCATTCCAAAAGTTTTTCCGATAGGCATCCCGGCTGTTTGATCATCAACGGAGCACAATGATTTTTCCACAGGTTGATCGCGTCCTTGACTTGTTCCGGTTTTACGGTGACGTAAATGACTCTGACAATCGACATGGATCTTACCTCCTTCGAAATGAGTTCAGCGACAGCGACTCGGACGCCGTTCAGTAGAAGCACAAAAAGGGCCGTATTCAGCACCTGCGCAAGTTTGAAAATTGTTCGCTGCTACATCGGATTTTCGGCCGAACAACGCCCCTACCGCAAGATGGCGGTCCCTACCTGTTCCATCTACTCTTGCATATGTGGCGTTTTTCATACTACAGACGATCTCTCCGTCAGAAAAAAAGGACAAAGCTTCTTCGGCTCGACAGCTTATGGAGATGTAAACGTGAGAAATATTTCACGCATGTGGCCAGTGAAAATACCGGCCCGCTTTTTGCCTCGTGCCTCGTTATTCCAGGTATATCATTTCATGTCCAACCCGGTTTGCGTCTCGCGTTTTAGAGATCTCTTCACTTTCGGTCACCGTTTAAAACAAACTTAATCGCGTCAAAGGAGGAGAAATTTATGTTTGTTGAAAATTACCGCCAGGACAACGTGGACTCCTTGATGGGCGGAAATAATGCTAGCCCAATTCCTTATCCGAAGATCTCAGACGAGGATTGGCGGGTGTGGAACTTATTTCTTCCTGTGCGCGCGGTGAACCTTGACCGGATCGCCGCCTCCAACGCGCGCCAGGGAATGATGCTCTCCCTTTACGACATACCGTATGCCGTGACGGACGAGATTCGCAAGGCCAATCCATACTTCGAAAGAATCGAAGTTTGGCGCAAGCACGAGATCGAAAAAGATCCGATCGCCGTCGGGCTCGCCGGCGGACAGCGCTATATGATCGCGCGCTGGGGCATGGACAAGCTGATCCCGTTCGAGAGCATCAAGAAGTCAGTTCCGCTAATCCTTGCATGGCAATTTATCAGCAGCCCGCTGGCCGCCATGTCGGGAATTGCCGCGCTGGGCTTACTTGCCTGGAGTTTTCTCGTTTGACGGAAGTGGTGGCCGGAGCCCGCGTAGCGCTCCATCGTTACCGCGAAGACCGGCCATTCAAGCCAAATCTCAGGGGCGCGAGACCGCCTCGTGCTCCTGAGGATCAGATCGGCGCATAAGCGCCGTTTCTGAACACATCTGTTTGTGCCCTGCACCGGTTTAACCTGACCGCCTTCTCGCTTTCGCACCGACAATCCGGAACGTTCGTATTCTTTCCAACTCCAAGCTATAGAAAGAAGATTGGATCGCCGCATGAGCCGATCCGACGATTTTGTAGCCCGGAGCGAGCAACTCGCATGAATGAGTTCAAGTATTTGCCCAACCAGATACCTGGGATTCTTAGAGCCTTAGCGATAGGTATTCCGGCTGGATTCGTGTTCAGCCAGCTCCACACACCGATTCCCTGGATGATCGGCCCAATGGTCGCTGTGGCCTCTCTGAATCTCATGGGCGTACAAATGCACTCACCCCCTTACGCCCGTCAAATGGGTCAAGTGATACTGGGATCGGCGGTTTCGCTCTATTTCACTCCGCCGGTTGTGGCCGCTTTGGGCGGCAATCTACCCGCCATTGCAGCGGCGACAGTGGTGGTTTTTCTGGTCGGCATTTTCGGCGCGCTCACGTTGAGCCGTGCCTCGGGTGTGGATGCGAAGTCGACTTTCTTTGCTTCCATCCCCGGCGGCGCGATGGCCATGGCTGTGCTTGCCGACCGTTACGGCGCCCAGATCGCTCCTGTGGCCGTTGCCCACAGCCTGCGAGTGTCCCTCGTAGTAATTCTCATTCCGTTCGCTTTGACCTACGGCGGATTCCCACTGGAGGCTGGGGCGTACCGGCCCGCCCTCCCGCTCAGTATTCCGATCCTGGCAATCTGGTTGGCTGTTGGTTGGCTATTGGGCGAAGTCTCCGAAAGATTTCAATTTCATAACGGCTGTCTGCTGGTGCCGATTTTTCTCGGTGCGGCGCTGACGATGGGCGGTGTTCAGCTATCTTCCGTGCCGCGCTGGATGACAGACTTTGCGCAACTGATGTTCGGTCTGGTGCTCGGGGCGCGCTATGAGCGCGCTTTTTTTACTCACTATAGGCTTTTCATTCCATTTGCTTTATTGAATTCGTTTTTTATTCTGATCGCTTCGGTGCTGGCGGGAGCGGCGCTCGCTTGGGCGTTTAGCTTGCCGGTGGCCACGATGATCCTCGCGACATCGCCGGGTGGATTGGCGGAAATGACAATTACGGCGCAGGCCCTCCACATTGGCGTTCCGCTGGTGGTGGCTTTTCACCTATTCCGGGTGGTGGTGGTAAACATGGGCACCCAATACATTTACGTATGGACCTCCGGGCTTTTTAACCGTGCTCCGGTCGCCATTCGGAAGCCGACGCCTTCGATCGGCAGTTAATGTCATGCTGGGATCAGGTGTATAGAAGTCGGGCTGACGGTAACGATGATTTCGTCCCCTTCGGAATACCCGCCCTCGAGAAAACGTTTTCGCGCCATTGAAGCGATCAGCCGGAAAACCCCGCAGTCGAGTATCGTCTGATAGGTTCCGATACCCGGCACGATATTGATAATTCTGCCCTTCAGCTGATTGTATGAACCTGCGCAAGAGTTACCGCGCTGCAACGAAAGCTGCTCCGGTCGAATGCAAACGATTACTTTTTTTCCTGCCGGCAAGTGACTCGCGACACGAAGGATCTGGCCGCTAACCTGAACCGACGAGGTCGCTCCGTCCAGGGCTTGAATCGTGCCCGGCAAACGATTGCTCATTCCGACGATCTCGGCGCTGGCGTCACAGTTGGGCTGAAAAAAAACTTCTTCGCGCCCCCCGAAGTGAAGTAACAACCCTCCCGTGAGAACCGCCACCTGCTCACCAAGGGCGAAGGCTTCTTCCCGGTCGTGAGTTACGAACACGGTCGTAAGCCGAGTTTCTTTTACGATGCGCGCAAAATCGCGCAGGAACTCCTCACGGCTACCGGGATCGAGCGCCGCCCAGGGCTCATCGAGCAGCAATAAATCCGGCTCGAGCGCCAAAGCTCGCGCCAAGCTCGTACGTTGCGCCTCGCCGCCTGACAGGGTGCGCGCAGAGCGACTCGCCAGAGGCGCAATGCCGAGCTTCTCGAGCCAGGGCGAGAGGCGCCTCTCGATTTGGGCCGCGCTCATGCCGCGCAATTTCAGTCCAAGAGCCGCATTTTGGTAAACTGTGGCATTGAGCAGCAGCGGCTGCTGAAACACAGTCGCAATACGGCGCCGGAGCAGCAGCGTATTTCCTGCAAATGCATCCTTACCGTGCAGCAGAACCCGGCCTTCCGTCGGGCGCTGGAGTAATCCCAGGATACGAAGCAGGGTCGATTTGCCTGCGCCGTTCGGACCGATGATCGCCAAGATATTGCCGCTGTTGATTTCGAGGGAGCCCAGGCTTAGCGCTAGGCGCTCGCCGTAGCGCACGACGATATCTCGAAGCGTCAGGAGAGTCTCGGCCACCGCAGCTGCTCCCGCTGTTGAATGCGGGTCAAGAAGAAATTGACTGCAAAGGTCAACGCCAGAAGAATCAAACTCAACGCAATCGCCACATCGAA
>DATBEY010000060.1:0-4164 GCA_036558765.1 Binatia bacterium
CGCGAATAGGTTCGGACAAACCCCTGCGCGATCGCGGCGGCGATGATCAACAGCACGTAATATCGCACGTCGCGAAGCGCGCCGCCGTTCTCGATGATTCGGATCGCCTCGCGGATCCACCAGGGAATCCACATGACCAACGTTGCGGTGCCGATCAGACACAGACCGCCGAAGAGATAACGTCGCCAGTAACGCCAGATGTATTGGGAGATGCGCCCCATGTAGAGGTATTAGAATACTCTACGGCTTCGGCGGTCGCAACAAATGGTTGTCGCAGTGCTGTACGCACGAAGGTCGCTTGACAATGCGACACCGCTCCCTAATAACCATGAGTGATGACCGTCACCGCGCGCCAACGGCGCCATGCGCTGCGTAACATCGCCATCATCGCACACGTCGATCACGGTAAAACCACTTTGGTCGATGCCATGCTGCACCAAAGCGGGATTTTTCGCGCTAACGAGCAGGTTGCGGATCGGGTCATGGATTCGATGGATCTCGAACGCGAACGCGGTATCACGATCATGGCGAAGAACACCACGATCCATTACGGCGATGTGAAGATCAACATCGTTGATACCCCGGGTCACGCCGACTTCGGCGGCGAGGTCGAGCGCACGCTGGCGATGGTCGATGGCGTGATGTTGCTCGTCGATGCTTCGGAGGGGCCGCTGCCGCAAACACGGTTTGTTCTGAAAAAAGCGCTCGAGGCCAAGCTGCCGCCGATTGTCTGCATCAACAAAATCGATCGACCCGACGCCCGCGTCGCGGCTGTCTTGGATGAAATCTATGATCTTTTCATCGATCTCGATGCCACCGAGGAGCAACTCGATTTTCCCGTGGTTTATACCAACGCTCGCGCCGGCACCGCGACCCGCGACTTGAAACAATCCGGCGAAAATCTCAAGCCGCTCTTCGATTTGATCGTGGATACCCTGCCCGGGCCCGCCTTTGATCCGACCGGCTCGACCCAGTTTCAAGCAAACAATCTCGACTACAACGATTACGTCGGCCGGCTCGCCATCGGCCGCTTGAAAAATGGCGCGCTTGCCGTCGGCAATTACACCTTGTGTCGCAGCGATGGCGCGCAAGAGCCGGTCAAAGTAACACAGGTTTTTGGCTGGCAAGGCTTGAAGCGGGTCGAGATCGAGGCCGCCGAAGCGGGCGACATTGTCGCCGTGGCCGGCATCGAAGACATCGGCATCGGCGATACCATCGCCGACCGCGATAATCCTAAGCCCCTGCCGGCGCTACGCATCGATGAACCGACGATCGCGATGATCTTTAGCGCGAACAATTCGCCCTGGGCGGGACGAGAGGGCGATTTTGTCACGTCGCGCAAGCTGCGCGAGCGGCTTTTCCTCGAACAAAAGAAAAACGTCAGCCTGCGCATCACCGATATGGAGCAACCCGACTCTTTTCAGGTTACCGGGCGCGGTGAATTTCAGCTCGCCATCATTATCGAGACCATGCGCCGTGAAGGGTATGAGCTAATGGTCTCCAAGCCGACGGTGGTGACGCGTGAAATCGATGGCAAGCTCCACGAGCCTCTGGAATTGTTGCTCATCGACATTCCGGAGGATTTCATCGGCGTGGTGTCGCAGCTGCTCGCCATGCGCAAAGGCAAGATGACGAAAATGATTCATGCCGGTTCGAGCCGCGTCCGACTGGAGTTCAGCGTGCCTTCGCGCGGCCTGATCGGTTTTCGTTCGCGCTTTCTCACGGACACCCGCGGCACCGGAATCATGAATGCCTTATTCGACGGCTGGGGACACTGGCACGGCGCGATTCAAAGCCGCAGCAACGGCGCCATGGTGTCGGATCGAGAAGGTCAAACAACTCCATACGCGGTCTTTCACCTGCAAGAACGCGGCGTCATTTTCATACCGCCGGGCTCCCGGGTTTATGAAGGCATGGTGGTGGGCGAGTATTCGCGCGACGTGGATCTGAACGTAAACATCTGCCGCGAGAAGAAGTTGACCAATATTCGCGCCGCGGGCCGCGATGAGAACATTATCATAACGCCGCACCGCGAAATGGGGCTCGAAGAAGGCATCGAATGGATTGCCGATGACGAGTTGGTGGAAGTCACGCCGCAGTCGGTCCGACTCAGAAAAAAAATTTTGCGGCAAGCCGACCGGCCGAGACGCCGGCAAGAAGAACTGGAGAATTAAGCTGGTCTCGGTTCCAAGCCGAACGATTTGTTCGACTCGTCATTTTTCGTGATTCCGGCTTTGCATTCACCCACCAACTCTGGACGCCGGCCGGAGTTTATCCTGAGCAATGGTCGAAGGACCGGCCAGACGGATGAATTCAGGAGCGCCGATGAGCATCAGCATGACGACCAGTCCGAAAACATGTTGATGATCGGATGGGGCATATTTCTGTCCCTAGCTGAATTATTCCGAATGGAGCGCGATGCGATTGCCCTCGCTGTCGATGACGATCGCGCGATACCCAAAGGGCCCGATGGCGTGCTTCGGTTTGATGACGCTGCCGCCATTCATCGGCACTGCGGCCACGGCTTCGTCGAGACGGCCGCTCGCATTCAAGTAAATCATAACTCCGTCCTTGCCGGGTTTTTCTTCCTGGTTCGTCAACAAGCAGCCCCCGACTTCACCGTCATTATGCGGCAAAATACCGACTGTCACGCCGGATAAATCATGTCGTTTCACGTCGCCACCGAGGACGGCGGAATAGAATTTTATTGCGCGGTCCAAGTCCCGCACCGGAATGTCGCACCACACGACCTGATTCGCCATCTTGTCCTCCTCTCTGAACGATAAGTAAAAACCGCCGGCCACTCAACATCCCCCGAAATTTTTATCCTGGATCAGAGCCGTTCAGTAAACCAGCGCAGATAACCGCGGCGCGAATGGCGGCGCAGTCGCGTCTCCAACTGTTTCTTGGTCACACGAAATTTAAACGCTTTCCGGCCATCGATATAGAGCATCGGGATCTGCTCGGCGAATTGCCCGCGCAGCTCTGGCGATTGATCGATATCGATTTCGTCAATTTCGACGGGAATCTTCGCGGCAATTTCAGCAATCACCGCCTTCATCTCGGCGCACAGGCAACAGTCCTTGCGCGAATACAGCGTCAATTTGGGCATCATGGAGGCGATGCTTCTGTAGCCGGTTGGGTCGGTTCCTTTTTTTCGCTTTCGCCAAAGCCGATAATATTTTTTGGGATTCCCAATACTCCCCAGAACCATTCCGAGACGGTTCCCAGGGGTGCAGGCGTAATCGTCGGTTCGTCGATCCGGCCGGTGATGTTGAAACTCGCCACTAAGAACGAATTCTTGATCGCGGCGATGCTGCGCCCGAGCAGCGGAATGTAACTGATGGCTGCATCGATGCCCGCGAATGGGCGCACTGCAACAACGAAATCGAGCTCGTCCTTAGGCACATCGATTTTGCCCGCGCCGGTCATGCGCAGATCGCTGCTATCGACGATCAAGTTGTCTGTGGAATAGATCCCATTGGTTACTTTGAAGTCGGCGGTAATTGCGCGAAAGCGAATCCCTTGTTTGGTCAGGTCCGGTATCTGAAACGTGAACCAGCGGGAAAGATCGAGTAGATTCAACAACTGCACCACGATGCGCATCCTATGGATGGTTCCGTCTTCGATTTTGAGATTGAACGCGCCGTTTAGGTTTCGCTTGCGCTCCGTGTCATTGTTGCCGACGGTTTCCAACTTTCCGGTGAGCCTGACTTTACCGCTCATTTCCGTGGTGCTGAGGTTGAACCAGTTAAGGAACGACTGGATCGGCACGTCATTGATCTTCGGATCGGCAACAATCTCGAGCGTATCGGGCTTATCGAAAATCGTGGTCACCCCCTGAATCTCACCTCCTGCGGAGCGAGCCCGCAGATTCGTTAGCCGCCAGACTCGATGATCGATGGCCGCGCTGGTAGTCAAGTCGCTGAAGTCAAAATTTTTGATCCGGCCCTTATTCAGAGTAATTTTGCCGTCGGCTACGAGGGTCGCGTAGAAATCGCTCAACTCGGGATCGATCTGCGAGATCAAATAGGTAATATCGAGATCGGGCGCCGCGAACTCAAACAGGAGCTGCGGGTTTTGTCGATATCGCCAGCGCCCACTCGCAGTCACGGGAAAGCCCACCAGAGAGGCGGTCATTTTTTGAAAATCGATACCGCTTTC
>DATBEY010000061.1:0-4051 GCA_036558765.1 Binatia bacterium
GCCCTGCCGATGCTGCCGGGGAGATATGGCTTTGGTTACGAGTTGAGAAAAGATGATAGCTTCAGACCCTGGGAACCTGATGTGATGACCCGGCCGCCAGCGAGCTACATGCAGCAACTCTATTTCGACACGGTTTGCTACCATCCGCCGGCAGTTCAATGCGCCATCGATACGGTTGGCATTGATCACGTCGTGTTTGGCAGCGATTCGCCGCCGGTGCCGCTTCCGCTCGCCCGAGCCGTTGATACAGTTAAACAATTAAAGATCGCGGAAGAAGATAAGCAAAAGATCTTCGGTGACAATGCGGCAAAGCTTCTCAAACTAGCCGCTTGATAGGCGGCTTACATGCGCGCTTAAGAGGATGATTATGATGGTGCGACAGCTAGGGCCGGGTGACAAATTTCCCGAATACCAAATAACCGTCGTTGGGGAGCGAAGTCTGCAGCTCCCGACCGATCTTCGCGGAGACTATGCGGTCATTCTATTTTATCGCGGCATCTGGTGACCGTACTGTGTTCGGCAGGTCGCCGATTATCAGGCCCATATCGAAGAGTTCAAGCAAGAGAATATCGATGTCGTTGCCCTTTCCGTCGATCCTTTGAGTAAGGCGCAAGAGATGGTCGAACGCACTGGTGCCAGCTTTCCCATTGGCTACGGGTTAAAAGTACCCGAGGATGCCGAAAAGATCGGGGCGTATTGGGAAGAACGTCGCGGCATCATTCACGCGACCGGCTTTACCGTCGGGCCGGATGGTAGAATTCTGCAAGCTTGCTTTGCGACGGGACCCATAGGCCGAATCGGTGCAGCCGATGCATTGAGTTCGATCAGGGGAGCTAAGCGCAGAAAGTCACAAAGCGCTAGCTAAATCTCGGTTAAAATCCGGAGGCGACAAGCTTCCCGATCACGCGTAGCGCCTGTTCGATATCTGCCCGGTCGACATCGAGATGAGTCACCATGCGGACACGGTGCGCATCGACGGGACCGGCCAGTATCTTCTGCTCAGACAGGCGCTGCAAAAACTGTCCTGACGTGCATCCGGTTTCGCTGACATCGAATAAAACGATATTGGTTTGTATTTTCTCCGGTTTGATTCGAATCCGCGGGCAAGAGGCCAAACCTTCGGCCAAAAGACGCGCGTTCTCATGATCGATATACAACCGCTTCGGGCCCTCTTCCAAGGCGATTTCGGCGGCAGCCGCTAACACGCCAACCTGGCGCATGCCGCCACCAAGCGTTTTGCGAATGACTCGACAGCGCTCGATAAAATCTCCGCTGCCGACAATCATCGAACCCACAGGCGCTCCGAGCCCTTTACTGAAACAGAATTGCACGGAATCGAAGCCGCGGGTGATCTCGGCGACAGATTGCCCGAGATGAGTAGCGGCATTGAAAACACGTGCCCCATCGAGATGCACTTTGATCCCCGCGCGGTGTGCTTTTTCGCAGATTTCGTGCGCCAGACGGGTCGGGTAGACGGTGCCACCCGCCATGTTGTGAGTATTTTCCAAGGCTACCAACGCGGTTTGCGCGCGTGCATAGGATTTTTCGCGAATTGCCGCACCGATTTGATCCCAGCTCATGATTCCGTCGTCGGTCGCAATCACACGTGGCAAAACAGCGCCGATCGCCGACATGGAGGCCATCTCGTAGTTGTAGATATGACCGGCAGCCTCGCAAATAACTTCCTGTCCGCGGGCGGTTTGGGCCATAATCGAAATCAGATTTCCCATGCTGCCGGATGGCACGAAGAGCCCCGCCTCGCGGTCGAAGATTTCAGCGGCCCGAGCCTGTAATCGATTGACCGTAGGGTCCTCGAGGTAAACGTCATCGCCGACCTCGGCGTCGGCCATGGCGCGGCGCATCGCGGGCGATGGCTTGGTAACCGTATCACTGCGCAGATCGATGACTCTGTCGGTCATGATGATGCTATCGGCCTTGCAACTTGAACATGAAGGTTGCGCCTTGGAACGCTATTCCAGTCGTCCTTCGATTTCACCAATGATCGCGGACGAGAGAGAGGGTCTGACGAACGCATTATAAATACAATCATTCTGCAGCCACATGATATCGGCGCGCTGCTTCACGGCTTCGCGCATTTGTTCCTGCAGCTTTTCCTCCAAACAGTGCCGCCGGATCACGTCGGTGACCATATTGCCGTGGCCCTCGTCATGGTATTCATGGGCGCGAAAAAAATCTAAAGAGTTGCTTGGGATCCACGGATAGTATTTCTCGAGGGCTTCTCGTTCCTCTTTCATGCGTTTGGGTCCGCCGCCTTCGAATACCAGCCCTGTGCCGATGGCAACCGCCCAGTGACTTTGCTGCACCAGGGATACGTACATTTCTAGCGCAGCGCGAATCCCTGGAAGCGGCTCATAGCTCAAAATATCATCGCGAGCGATTCCCAATCCCTCGGCAAACTGCACCCACAAATCACGATGGCTCGGATATTTTCCGCCGAACAAATCTTCACCCTCTTCTTCGACCATGTTCTCCAGGAGCATGCGACGCAATTCCGGAACGGGACATTTTTGATAGCGGATACCGAAAAAGCGGTGAATATTGCGAAACTCGTGAAACTGATTTCTTGCCCACCCCTGAAGCTGTTCTTTGCTCAATCGACCGCTGAGCAAGAGCTGCCGAATCGGATGCGGCCGCAAATGGCGCTGCTGCAACGTGTGCTGCAGGTCTGCGATCAATTCTTCCGGTGCGAGCACGTTGAGCATAACTCCTCCTTACAGAAGCGCCTGCGAAATGCGCCTGTTTGTTCCGGATGATAACCAAGTCATAAGACTTTCGCCAGACCAAGTTCATATTGTCTTTTCACGTCGCCTCGAATAGCATGAACCCGTGGTTTCGCTGTCGCTCCGCAGGTTGACCAAACGATTCGGCGCGGTCACGGCCGTCGATCAAGCCAATCTCGATGTCAACGGCGGTGAATTTCTCGTCATTGTCGGGGAGAGCGGCTGCGGTAAAACCACAACACTTCGCCTGATCGCAGGCCTCGAACAACCGGACAACGGAACGATCTTTATTGATGGAGTACCGGTGAATTCCATCCCCGTCGGCCAGCGCGGGGTACAGATGATTTTCCAAAACTTTGCACTCTGGCCGCACATGAAAATATTCGACGAGCGGCGCTATTCCAACCTGACCTTGCCATTAAGAGTGAGAAGATGGTCAAAGGACAAGATCACTGAATTTCTTCGTCCGCTCGCTTGGAAACTCGGCATTGAGGAAAGTTTTTTCAAGCGCAAACCCTCCGAGCTTTCGGGCGGTCAGCAACAGCGCGTAGCTCTCGGCCGCGCCATGGTTACTTCACCGCGGGTGCTATTGATGGATGAACCGCTGAGCAATATCGATCCGCCTAATCGCCTAAAAATGCGCCGTGAAATTCTGAGCTTTCACCGCGAACATCGCCTGACGACATTGTATGTGACGCATAATTTGGCCGACGGGATCGCGCTGGCGGATCGCATTGCCGTAATGCACAACGGCCAATTCGAGCAGGCGGATACGCCGGAGTACTTGATGCGCCATCCCGCCACGGAGTATGTGGCTGACTTTTTCAAAGCCGAGCAATTCAGCCATCGACCGAGCGCTCCTTAGCTCCATGAACCGACTGACCGGCCTCGCCCTATTCGCGTTATTGCTCGTGTCGGCGCAAACGGTTTATCCCGCCTGCCGCGAGCTCGACGTCGCAAACGGTTGGACACGCTCGGTCTACGCCGCCACGCCTGACGCGACGGTGGAGTTTTTTGGCCACAATTTTTTTCAAATTACGTCAAGCAAAGGCACAAAGATTATTACGGATCCGGTCGCACCGGGATTTTACCCGACGCCGCAGGTTTCGCCCCACGCCGTCACCGTCGGCCGCGAGCATCCGAATCACAACTATGTCGAAATCGCTAAGGGCAATCCGGTCATCCTGCGCGGACTAGGGAATTACGGCGCTGAATGGAACAAAATCAGCACCACCATCCGCGACGTCTTAATCTACAGTGTCCCGATTTATCAGCAGCAATTCGGCAATGCTCTAAAAGGAGCTGCGTTC
>DATBEY010000062.1:0-7032 GCA_036558765.1 Binatia bacterium
AAGAGTTGGCGGACATTTACGCCTATCTCTCAACGGTTAAGCCATCGCCAACGGCAAAGGACATTCCGCTGCTGAACTTCGAGTAGGAATTACGCGAAATTCATTGCGACTCGGCCACCACACTACAGCCCAGTCGTTAGCTCCCACCAGTTTTTATCGAGATCGCTGAAGATGAAATGCGCTTTGTCGCCGTTGGCTTCGAGCTTGCCGAGCTCGGTGATCCCCATCGACTCGCCGGCGGCGGCAAACTCGCCATGGGCTTGCTCAAGCTCGGTTTTCGACCCCAGCTGCAAAGTGAAGCGATTCACCGGCGCTAAATACTGGCGCGGCGCACGTTGTAGGACAACGATGTACCACGGACTCGATGGGTGTTTGATATACTGCGCCATGTTGAAACCCGCGGCGATCTCCAATCCTAACACCTCGATATAGAAGCGGCGGCTTTTCTCGGTGTTGTCGCATTGCAAGGTACCGTGGGTAAATGCCTGCGGCAGGTAGCCGCGCCCGGCAAAGCGCTCGGTTGTCAGAGCTTTCTCCCAGTGGCCGGCTGTGTGGGAGCGGCCATGCAGTGCGCCGCCAGGATTGTAGTACTCGATTTCGAGATGATTGCCGCCCGGCTCGCGGAAATAAATCGAGTAGGCGAAGTGCGCGCTTTGGGGTTTGGTAATTTTGCTCAAACGATACTGCTCCTTGTGCGCTTCGATATAGCGCCAAGCAGCTTCGACTTCTTCGTGGCTGCCGACACGAAAGCCATAGTGATTGTCGAAGCCTTTCTCCGGGGCATTAGGGCCGCCTTCATGGACAATCAATCGCCAGTCGGTGTTCGGGTGTTTCAGTATGGCTGCAGCGAATTTTCTTTCGATAATTTCCATCGCCAATAGGTCGGTGAAGACGGGCAGTGTTTCAGCAAGCGAGCGGCATTCATAGTGGCCGGCGACGAGACCGGTGGTTTTGAGCATGTTTTCGCTCCAGCAGAGAACGAGTGCGTCCTCCCAGTAAACTACTTACCAGGGAGCCGCGGCGCAAGAACTTCCCCAGAGGAAAAGCCGAAGCCGCAGAGAAGATGCCATTGTCATTTTCGACCATCGGGAGAAATCTTTCTTATTAGCCTCGATTCGGCCTAGGGCTCGAGTGACCGCTCAAACTTTCGCGGCCTGCGAGCTCATCACTTTGTTTTTTCAGGATAAAGCTCGCGAATGAATCCCTCTTTTTCCAGTTCCTGGATCAGCGAGTTGTCGATCAGGCTGTCGATATTAAGCTTGCTATTTTTTGCGTCCGGAATGCTGTCCAGGGCTTGTTGAATGCCGTCGCGTCTAACCAGCGGAACCGTCTCCCATGCGTCGCGGTAAACATCATACGTCTTTGAAAGAATTTCCCGATCGCTGGTTTTGATGTAGCGGGACAAGGTATCCATCGAGAATTCCTTGTCGGTTTTGAAAATCTTGATGCCCTCGATGTAAACCTGCAAAAACCGCTTGACGATGTTCCGCTGGCCGCGCAGAAATTCCCGGCTGACGACAATTCCCTGAGTCGAATAAGTCAACGGCAGCTTGCGCAGATCGATGAGAATCTGAAACCCCAATTTTTCTGCCTGAAAGACTTGGTCGACGTTTAGAATCGCGCCGTCGACCACTCCCGAGGTGAGCGCGATCATGCGTTCGCCAAGCCCGCCCATTTGGGCGATCGAGACATCTTGACTCGGTTTCAGCTTGTAAAAAGCCAGCGCGTCTCGGAGCGAGATGTCCGAAAGCGAGCCGAAGCGGCTGATCGCTACCCGTTTGCCTTTCAGATCTTCAGGCCTTTTGATTTTCGGATTGACCATTAGCACGTTGAGGGCGCGCTCGATGCCGCCCGCCACCACGGCGAGTTCGGCTCCCTTGACCCATGCCGCCACCGCTGAAGGCGGCGCGAGACTCGCCACGCCAACTTCGCCGGAAAGCAGCGTCTGCACGATCAAAGACCCTCCGGGCATGTAGATGAGCTGCGCCTCGAGCTGGTTTTTTTTGAACAGGCCGGCGCGCTCGCCAAGATAGAGCGGCGCTTGAAAGCCGGAGATTGAAACGTAGGGAATGCGTAGCGTATCGGCCGATGATTGTTGGGAAAAAAATAAAAACAGTAACACTCCAAAAAGAACAATCAATCGGGTCATACGGTACGACGTCATAGTGTTATTCTGGGGCAACCGAAGAATCTCGCTGTGCAATCCCCTAGCCTCTAGATTCTTCACTTCGTTCAGAATGACAGCCCGGCTGCTACTGCGTTCGGCTGTGTCATCATCGATCATCAACATTCATATACGCTCAGTTCTTGTATAAGTTTTTCAGAAAGCCTTCCTTTTCCAGCTCGTCGAGAATCGTGAAATCGATGAATCGTCTGGGATCGGCGGTCTTGGCGCCGGGGAGCTTCTCCATGCCTTCGAGAATGGTTTTTACTCCCTCGATGGACGTGCGCGGAATGCGCAGCATGTTTTTCGCCTGGAGCGCGTAGGCTTCCTTCACTTCGTCGCGATTCTTTGTGCGGGTCCATTTTTGAATCACTTTGATGCTGAAGTCTTCGTCTTCCAGATAAGTTTTCATACCTTCGAGAAAGCCGCGCATGAAACGCTTGGCCGTGTCGCGCTGGCCGTCAATGAAGCGCTTGCGCGTAACCACGGTTCCCGTGATGTAAGTCTTGCCGATTTTCGTCATATCGAAGAGCTCGGTGTAGCCGAGATTTTTCGCGCGAATATTGCTGGGGATCGAGATCGGCGCGGCGTCGATCACGCCATTGACCAAACCTTGGACCAAAAGTCCCATTTCGTTCAGTTGCACAATGGTCACGTCGGTTGCGGGATCGAGATTCCACATCTTGAGCATTGCCCGCGCGAGCGCGTCGGGTGTGGAGCCGATGCGCGTGACCCCGACCCGTTTGCCTTTGAGCTCCTGCGGCGATTTGATTTTCGGGTTGACGATGAAACTGTAGAGCGGCTTATCGAGAATCGCTCCCATGAACAAAGTGTCCGCTCCGTTCAAATTCGAGCTAACGCACGCGTCTGTGACCGACTGAGCAATCGAAACTTCCCCCGCGAGCAACGCCTGAAGCGCCAGCGTGCTGCTGGCGTGGACGAGCTCGACATCGAGGCCATGCTTTTTGAAATGGCCGGCGTCGTGCGCGATCCATGGAATGGCCTGATTGACCGTGATCGCGCTGTAGGCGAGCCGCAGCGCTGTTCCTTTGCCGGATTCGGCACCGAACAAATCAGCCGATGGAGAAATAGCCGAAATGAGAGTGGCGGCGATGACCACGGCGCAAATATGAAATCTTTTCATAATCGGTTCCCGATGCCCCGCGCAGCTGCGTTCATAACATCGGAATTTGTTGTGCGTCAAATGGAGGGTGGAAAATATTTTCCGGGGAAAGATTTCTCGCGGAGTTTACCCTGAGCTTCTCGAAGGGCTCGAAATGATAGATATGGATTTGCGCATCGAGCGCAGCGTTGACAACATTTTTCTGCGGGTATAAATCGGGCCCTGGTTCAGCTATCGAGGTCGTATGAAGTACAAATGCATTTCCGCAGATTCGCACCTGGAAATCCGTCCGGATCGCTATACGGTACGCGTGCCGCAAAGATTTCGCGACCGTGCGCCGAAAGTGATCACGCTCGAAGACGGGACACTGGCGGTGCTGCAAGAAGGGCAGCCGCTGGAGCGGCTGATCTCGAATATTTCCTGCGGGGTTCCATATGAAGAGCGGCGCCCCTTCGACCCGCTTCCCGGTGAGCATTATGAAACATCGCCCGGCACCGGCTCTGCTGAGCAACGCCTGCGCGAACAAGACCAGGACGGCGTCGATGCCGAAGTGTTGTTTCCCGGCAATGTCGGGCCGGGTTTTTGGCGCGGCATCCGCAACGACGACGCTTACAAAGCCGTCGTGCGTGCGTATAACGACTGGCTAGCCGAGGAATATTGCTCACATGCTCCCGAACGGCTTATTGGTATCGGGGTTATACCGATCACCAATATTGAAGACGCGGTTGGCGAGCTGAATCATTGCAAAGAGATCGGCCTTAAAGCCGTCGCCCTTGATAACTTTCCCGCCGGTTATCGCTATCCGACCTTGGGTGACGACCCTTTCTGGGCCGCTGCGGTCGATCTCGAAATGGCGTTGACCATTCATGTGGAGTTCGGTTTTCCGCGGCGCGGCCGCGGCCAGCCCGCCGCCGCGGCGGTGCCGTCATTTAAATATGCGCGGCAACCCGATCCGGAGCATCACGTGCCTGACGTGATTGAGCGGTTCAACAAATACGGCTTTCGCGGCAGCAAGCAAGTCGTGCAGATGATCTGGGGCGGTGCGTTCGAACGCTTTCCGAAACTGAAAATTTACGTTGCCGAGGTGCAAATCGGTTGGGTTCCCAACTGGATGGATCAAATGGACAACGAGTATGGCCGTCAGCAATACTGGGCCGAACGCGTGCTGGGCCTGCCGCGTTTGAAACGGATGCCAAGCGAATACGCCCGGGAGCATTGCTACTGGGGGTTTAACCGCAATCCCGTCGGCGTGCGGATCGCGCGCCGCGAGATGGACATCGACAAACTGATGTGGGCGAGCGATTTTCCGCATCTGGAATCCGATTGGCCTAATTCACCTAAAGTCATCGCGGAAAATTTCGCCGGCTCGCGCGAAGACGAAATCTGGAAAATGACCGTCGGCAACGCCGTGAAATATTTCCATCTGAACGACCAACCGTAGGGCGGCCGGGGGTCGTCCCGGATTATGGCGCGACAGGACAAAACCATGTCTGACCTTAAATCGCTCGATGCCGAATTGGCGAAAGATTCCATGCGCGGGCTCTGGGCGCGCGAAGAAGCAATCCGCCGTGAGCCGGTCCCTTTCGGTAAACCCATGCTCTGGAAATGGGCGAAGATCCGCGCCGGCCTCGAAGCGGCCGGCCAGTTGATTACCACCAACTACAAAGGCGCGCGCCGCGCCATCAGCCTGGTTCACCCGAATATGGGGGAGAGCACGAGTCATACGTTGAACATGGCGGTACAGCTGGTCAAAGCGGGAGAAGCCGTCTATTCGCATCGGCATACGAACGCGGCGATGCGTTTCGTCATCCAAGGCGGCGAGGGCGTTTACACCATAACCAACGGTGAGAAGTGCGTGATGGAACGAGGCGATCTGGTCATTCAACCGAGCTGGGGCTGGCACAATCACATCAACGAAACCGATCAAGATGCGATCTGGATCGATTGCCTCGACTCCGGTCTGATGCGCATGCTGCGCACAATGTTTCAGGAACCACATCCGGCCGAGGATGTGCGGCTCTACAATAGTCCGGTCGATACCGCGGTGCGCAATCCCGGTTTGCTTGCGCCGCCCGGCCAAGCGCTCAAGTCGCTGGTCTACAAATGGCCGGAGACGCGAAGGGCTTTGGCGACGACGCTTGCGGAAAGCGAAAACGCCTTCGACGGCAAGTGTCTCGAATATCGAAATCCGGCCACCGGCGGTTCGACGTTTCCGACTTTTTCCTGTTGGATCCAAATGCTTGATGGCGGTAAGCAAACCCAAGAGCATCGCCACACCTCCAATCAGCTTTATTATGTCGTCGAAGGCAGTGGGACCACGGACGTCGCCGGAGAAAGACTGGCATGGGAGTCAGGAGACTTTTTTGTCGTGCCGAACTGGAGCTGGCACCGGCACGAGAATTCGTCACGAACCATTCCTGCTGTGCTTTTCTCAACGACGGATCGACCACTTCAGGAGGCGATCGGAGTGTATCGCGAAGAGTCACGAAACAGCGGGGCAATTACGGCAAGTTAACTTTCTCTCAGCCGTTATCGTCGCTGTTATGCTACCCAAACCGAGGCATTTCGCCTGCGGCGAAGAGATTCTTCGGCGGAGTTTATCCTGAGTAGAGTCGGAGGACCCCAGAACGACGTAACCCTTCGCCTTGAATTCTGTTGAGCTTTCGATGACGGACGAAGAACGCGCTTACAACCTCGAGGATTTTTCCACCGCCGCTCCTGTACCCATCGATCCCGGTGAGACCTTGGCGGCTAAAATCGGCGCGCCCGCACCGGATTTTCAAGCCGAAGATTTGAACGGCGGCGGCGTGCATCTCGCCGAGTTTCGTGGCAAGCGGCAAGTGGTCATGATGACCGGTGCAGTGACCAGTCCTATGTGCGCCTTCGAAATTCCCGAATTCAACCGGCTCCACTCGGAATTCGACAGCAAAGGCGTTTCATTTTTTCTGCTTTACACGCGCGAATCCCACCCGGCGGAAAACTATTCGGCGCACCGGTCGTTCGAGCAAAAACTCGCCTACGCGCGCGAACTTCAGCGCTTGGAAAACGTCAAATTCCCAATTCTCGTCGATCACCTCGATGGAAGAATTCATCGCGCCTACGGTGTCTGGCCTAACGCGCTTTTCGTCATCAACAAAGACGGCCGTTTGATTTTTCGCAGCAATATGGCGAATCACCGCGAGTTGCGCGGATTTTTAAACGATCTGCTGGATGCCGAGAGTGCGCGCGCGCAAGGCAAGGTAACGCATCCGCAATACTCCGAGCGCGTATTGCCACACGAAGCCGATCAAGCAACGCATCACCGCGTTTATGAGCGCGCCGGTGTCAAGGCATTCGAAGATTACTGGGCCAAGCGCCCACAGCATAGAAATCGTTGGCCATGAGGAACACCGGTACACAAACGCAAAGAAGGCGGAAAGCGCACTGCATCATCTGCGCTTCTATCCTTACTTTGGCTGCAGTATGTCTTCTTACACGGTTTGCCGCGGCGGCAGGCCACGAACTTGAAAAAGTACGAATCGGCTACTCGGTGGGCGGGCTGATTCCTTTTCCGATCATTGTCGCAAAGGAACATCACTTGTTCGAGCTGGCGGGTTTCGACGTCGAATTGATCAACATACCGCCGACGATTGCGGTTACCGCGCTGGTCTCGGGCGATATCCAGTACGTGATATTCGCAGGGACGACGCTCAACGCGGCAGTGCGCGGCCTGCCGGTGAAGCTCGTGATGGTTTATAACGATCGC
>DATBEY010000063.1:0-24728 GCA_036558765.1 Binatia bacterium
CGCCGTGGTGTGTGCGCAACGCGGTTTCTCACTTTGTCGAACTGCAGCGTGAGCTTACGAGCCAGTCTTTCTCCAGCTTCCGCATCGCCGAGCAATGCCGCGATGCGTTTAAAGGAGCTCAAGATTTCGCTTACGGTAGAAAGCGAAACCAAAGCTATCTTGAAACCGAGCCGTTCCATCTCTCGCGCTTTGGCCGGATCGGTTGCGCCGGCGACCCCTATCACCAGATCGGGACGCTTAGCAGCGATCATTTCAAGACTGGGGCTCATGAAATCGCCGACTTTGGGCAAATGTTTCGCTTCGGCGGGGTAATCGCAATGATTGGTGACGCCGACCAAGCGATCGCCAAAACCGAGCGCGAAGACAGTCTCAGTGAGGCTTGGAGCAAGTGAGACGACGCGCCGAGAAAAACCTACGGATGCCGCATCGCCGGACGACGGTAATGCAATAAAGAAAAACAGGCCGATCAGGCACAAATATAAGGCAAATCGTGGGCGGCGGATCATTGCGCTCCCAACGCCAAAAAGACCAGCGCAAAAGTTTCGGTCAGTTCGCCTACGGCGCCGAAAATGTCGCCAGTAATGCCGCCCAATCGGAAATGAAAATATGTTTTGATGAGCCACGTGAAAAGTACCGTCAAAAAGATCAGCGCAATTCCGGTGATACGTAGGATGGCAATGACCAAGACGGCCGAAACCAGAGTTGCAAGGACGACATGTTTGGTTTCGAGGTGATCGATGAGAGAAGAACCCAATCCCGGCTTTGCAGCGAGAGCACGGTAACCCAACAATACCATGGCCCAGCGGCTGAGAACCGGAGCCGCCAGCAGCGCACGCCAGCGATCCAAATCCATGCTTTGGATGGCCTCGATTTTGATTACAAGCACCAATACCACTGCGACCATGCCGAAAGCGCCGACGTGACTGTCGTCCATGACGTTCAGCATGCGATCGCGATCACCCCCAGCGCCGAGTCCATCAAATGTGTCACTGAGCCCGTCCAGATGAAGGCTGCGCGTGAGAAAGACCAGAATACTCACGAGAAGCGCTGCGCACAGAGCGGGACTTGCGAGTAGTCTCAACGGAAAATCCACCAGCACTAAGATCATTCCTAACAGAAACCCGATGAGCGGAAAGAAAATTGCGGTGAGTCGCCAATCCGCGGCAGCGAGGTTCATGGGACCAGGAAAAATAGTTAAGAACCGTAACGCTGCAAAGAAGGAGCTCATGAGAGTTTCTCATTTACGCCGGCGGACACAAAAGTCGCCATCTCCCGAGAAAGTTTTACTGATGCTTCGATCAGTCCCATGGCTAAACAAGCGCCAGTGCCCTCACCGAGACGCATGCCCAAATCGAGCACAGGATTGAGATGGAGTGCGTCAAGCACTAACCGATGCGATTTTTCGGCAGATAAGTGCGAGGCGAAGAGAACCTCTCGAACGTGCGGCGAAAACCGGTGCGCGAGAAGAGCCGCGGCGCCGGAAATAAAACCGTCTAGCACCATCGGCAGCCGAAATGCCGTGGCGCCGATAATCACGCCGGTAATGGCGCCGATTTCCAAACCACCGACCTTCGCAAGCACGTCGAGAGGATCGTGCGGATCGGGAGCGTTGATCTGCAGCCCATTCTCGACGGCGGTAATTTTTCGAGCAAGAGTCTCGTCATCGATGCCGGTGCCGCGGCCGACAATATCTGGTGGCGCCATGCCCGTCATTGCGCACACGATAGCAGCCGCACTCGTGGTGTTGCCGATACCCATTTCGCCGGCGCCGAGCAAAAACAACTCTGCAGGTACCGACTGTTGGACTAATTGAATGCCAAGCTCCACGGCATGGCGCGCTTGCTCGCGAGTGAGAGCCGGTCCGCGGGAGAAATTCGCTGTACCGCGGCGTAACTTGCAGTGGCGCAAGTTACGGCATTGGATAAACTCATGATCCACGCCAACATCGACAATTTCGGTTTTGACTTGATAGTGACGTGCCAGAACGTTAATGGCTGCTCCGCCATCGAGAAAATTTTGGGTCATTTGCGCGGTGACCGCTTTGGGATAGGCGCTGACCCATTCTTCGGTAATACCATGGTCAGCAGCGAAGACGAATATGAGCTTGGCTCCGAGACGCGGTGGAATTGTCTGTTGGATGACGGCCACACGACGTGCAAGCTCCTCCAGCCGGCCCAAGCTGCCCCGCGGCTTTGTCAATGAATCGAGCTGGCGCTGCGCCGCCGCATCGAATGACGCGTTCAGCGGATGAATTTGCTCAAGCATTTCCTCTAGGAGCATGCGGCGGCCTTTTTTACGATCATCGGAACGCCGCTGACCATGAGAACAACTTCGGTGGCAACAGCTGCAAGACGCTGATTGAACGAGCCCGTGGTATCGCGAAAGCTGCGCGCGAGCGGATTGTCCGGGACAATTCCCCATCCCACCTCGTTCGTGACGAACAGCGCATGGAAATCGAGGCGCGGCAATAGTTCGAGCAGATCGCGCACTTTCTGGTCGACGGAATTTTCATCCTCGCGAAGCATAAGATTGCTCAGCCAAAGGGTCACACAATCGATCAAGGCCGCGTCAATTCGACCACGCTGCGCCAGCAAAAGCGAGCATAGTTCGACCGGCTCTTCGACCGTCAGCCAATGACTGCCGCGCCGCAGCTTATGTTCCCTGATGCGTCGGATCATTTCTTCGTCTTTGGCTTCTGCGGTCGCGATGTAGAGCGGCCGTGCGCCCAATGCTGCGGCGCGTTCTTCGGCGTACCGGCTCTTTCCGGAGCGTGCGCCGCCGGTGATCATAATAATATTTTTACCCATGAGTCCTCCGCCCTAACGATACGGCGATCATTGCTTCCCGGCTTGCGATCAACAGCGGAAATCCGGTTGATTCAGCTGCCGAAAGTCGCGCGCACGCCGAGCAAAAAATTCAGCGGTGGTGCACGAAAACCATCTGTCTGCTGGTATTTTTTGTTGAACAAATTTTGAATTTTGCCCAACAACCTCAGTTCTTTTACCGCCGGCACACGCCACGGCAAAGTGTAGTAGGAAGCCAGGTTGAAGATCGCATAACCCGGGTCGGTAATATTGCCAAACGGCGCGGCGGCTCTAAAGTCATCGCGCCGGCCCACGATATTTACGCTTAGATTCGTATTGGACGCGCCGTAAACATAGTTCAAGCTCACATTGCCGACATTCCTTGACCGACGCGGAAGTGTGCCATCCGCTGTGTCCCAGTCCAGATAGGTGTAGTTCGCATTCAGCGTCACCGCTTCAAGAAGTTTCACCGCCAAAGTCCACTCAACCCCATCGAAGCGCGCGCTGCCGACGTTTTGGGCGCGAAAACAACCAAAAGGATCACCCGGAATCGGCTGTCCCTCGATCAAATCTTTTACCTCGCGATGGAAATAGGTCACACCCAGTTTGACTCGCTCGCTCAAGAGATCTTGCTCAATACCAGCATTCAATTCCCAGCTGCGCTCCGGCTTGAGATTGGGATTGCCGAAGGCAGGGCAGCCGAAGGCCGCGGGAAAAAATAGCTCGTTCAATGATGGCGCCTTGAAGCCCTTGGCATAGCCTGCTTTAAGCTTGGTTCCAGTTTCGCGAAAAAGATAAGCAGTAGAGAAGGAAGGCGTCCACGCCGTGCCGAAGCTCTGGTTATCGTCCAGGCGAATGCCCGAAACTGTAATCAAACGCTCATCGAGAAATTGCATTTGCTCCTGCAAGTAGTAGCTCAGGTTTCTAATTGCTTTATCGATGCCACCGCTGGTATCGGCCGATCTACGCTGATATTGGGATCCGAACGTGGTCGTACTCCACTCGCCGAAGCGATAATTGGTTTGCAATTCTCCAGTATCGATGCGGGTACGAAAAATGTCGTGCGTGCGTGAGAAGTCGCAGGGAGAACCGAAAAAGACGCAGCTATCGACATCGTCAGTATCCGTAAAGTGCTCTTTGAACATCGAGCCGGAGATTCGATAATCCCAATTCGGCAAAATCTTTTGCTGCCACTCTCCTTTGGAAAGATATTGAGTACCGGCTTCGCGGGCGTTGGGATCCGGCTGCGAAGCGAAATTATTATTGTTGAACAACCCGACATTGGTTTTGATGAATTGAAAAATTCCCGTGAGCCTTGCATTCTCAGTCGCCTGATAATCCAGGCGGGCTGACGAGGTGAGATTGCGGTAATCGTCGTTGACGCTGCGAAAACCCTGACTCGCCAAGTGCGAACCGCTGAAAAAGTAGCCGAGATTTCCCGCTGCGCCTTTCAAAGTCAATGCTTGACGATTGGTCCAACCATTGCCGCCTTCGAGTGACAGCCCCGCCTCAAGCGGTCCCTGGCCTTTCTTCGTGATAATATTGATCACGCCGCCGATCGCTTGCGAGCCGTACAGCGTGCCACCAGCACCGCGGAGAACTTCGATGCGCTCGATGTTATCGGTCGTCAGATGGGCGAAGTCAAAAGCCCCCAGGGTCGTGCTGTTAACTTCGACGCCGTCAACGAGAACCAAAACATGATCCGAGTTAGATCCGCGGATGAAAACCGTCGCGTTGTTGCCGTTGGATCCGGCTTGGACCACTTCCAATCCCGGCACGCCGCGAAGGGTTTCGAGAACCATTTCCGCCTGCTGGTTCTCGATGTCCTTCGAGTCGATCACCGAGGCTGATGTGGTGACGTCTTGCAAAGGCGTTTCCGTGCGCGTTGAAGTTACGAACACAGGCGGGAGGGTCGGCTCCTGCCCTTGGGCGCTCCGCACGTCGAGCGAGAGAAACGAGAACAGAGAGAGAAAGAGTAAAACGACCTTCATGGAAACCTCCTTCACCCACGAAAGGGGTTGTTAAGGCAGTCGGATAGGTCTCCTGGCTCGAGCTTCAAACCTACTCGCCGCGCCTTCCCGCCAACGATTGCTTGCAGATTTTCGATGCCTCGACTTGGCTGAAAACAGGCTTTGGCCTAGAGGAAATTCGAAAACCTGGCTTCGCAAATTCCTTGAGCAGTGGCTTAATGCGCTTTCGTAGCTCCTACAGTTGCGGGACAGCAGAGGATTTCCCACTCCATCACCACAACCCAGCATTGGCATCGGGTGGTGCGGGTGTGAGTAACCTCTTTCCCTTACATCCGCCTGCAGTTAATGATTAGCCTTGACCTCCCTCCTTCTCTTTTATCGAGCATGGGTATCGGCAAGACGAAAATCGACGGGAATACGAATCCAGCTTTCCACAACTTTCTCACCATAGCGGGCTGGGATGAAGCGCCATCCTTGGATCGCTTCTCGGGCAGCCCGATCCAAGGCGTCGTCGCCCGAGCTTTTGTTGATCTCTATGGCTTTTGCTCGCCCTTCTTCGTTAACTAAAACGCGGAGCAAAACCGTGCCCTCGCGACCTTTTCGCCGGGCGCTTTCCGGATAATTGGGCTTAGGTGTTTCTCGATAGCGCGGTTCAGTCAAATTTGCGCCATACTCGCCGCCATTCTTTCCGTCGCCAGCGCCGATGCCCACCATGGACGATCCGTTGCCGCCGACGCCATCTCCATTTTCTCCTGCGGCATCTCCATCGGCAGCGCGGCCCATCTCACCATCAGCGGTATAAAAGTTTTCCCTAGAGGCCTTACTCTGATTCTCGGCTGGCCGGGATGGGACAAAGATCAGCGCCGAGCTCTGGATCTCAGGCCCCTCGGGTGCGATGGGCATTGGTGGTTTTTGGGCTGCGGCGTCAATATTATTCCGGATCGGAAAAACGGTATTGGCGTGAGCCGCAGATCTGCGCGCGGATGATTTTGCAGCGGGTAAACCGTGCGAACTTCCGGCAGACTGTGCTCCGCCTCCGGCATCAGTGGGCTCGTAGTCGGCCGGTAAAATGCTGACTTGGATGAGATCGAGCTGCTTCGGTTTCGCAAAGGAAAGTGGGCAGGCCAAGGCCAGCGCATGGAGTGAAACGGATAGTAAAAAAAATGAGGCCAGTCTCATAGCTCGAACCGACGGCCTCAAAAATGCCGGGAAAAGAATGGGCACCTTTCTCTCTTCTCCGGAGAGGCCGGTCAAAAACTCTGGTAAGGTTTCCTGGCTCAGGCGTACTTCTACTCGCCGCGCCTTCCCATCCTTCTAAGCATCAGGACAGTGGCTGTCTGCGGCTTTCGTGGCCTTCACAGTGGCGGGACCGCGCCGGAATCGCACCGGACTTCCCTTTGAAACCCAGAGCTGTGAATCAATGTAGGCGGACCGTATAACGTGACATTACTACTGTCAAGAGTTGTTACTCGTCAGTTTGGCGACATCAGCTCTTTATAGGACCAGCCATAAAACCACTGGGATGGTAAAGAGGGATAAAAAAGTGCTGATGACGACGACGGAGGCAGCTAATGCTGGATCCTGGCGATATTTCTCGGTCAGAATGAAATTCACCACGGCCGCAGGCAAAGCGCCGTAAAGAAGCAAAACCTGGCGATTGATGCCGTGAGCGCCAATCACCAGGACAGCAGCACTGGCTGCGCCAAAACCGCCGAGAATGCGCAGCAGCGCGCCCCCCAATGCATGACCCCATTGGAGTGAACGAACTTCATGAAGCCGGTACCCGAGGCTAATCAGCATCCATGGGATAGTGGCCTGCCCGAGCAAGTTAATCGGCTGCGCCAGCGCTTCCGGAATACGAATCTGCATCAGATTGAAGTAAACGCCTCCAATCGACGCGTAGATTAATGGCAGGCGAAAAATTTCAGTCCAGTTGGCGCGCCCATTCAGGATATAAATGCCGAGCGAGTACTGCAGGAATGCCGTGAGGACGTAAAGTAATGTCGCACGCTGCATGCCGGCAGGACCGAACGCAAATAACGCCAACGGAATGCCCATGTTTCCGGCGTTCATGAAAAGGATCGGTAGTGCAAAACCGCGCGAGTGAAACCCAAATACGACAGAATAAACAACAATCAAGATTCCGACGACGCTGAAGATGACTGCGCTGCCGGCGAACAATAATAGGATGTCTTCGGCAACGAGCGTTTTACTTGCGAGCGCGCTGAATACCAGAGACGGCGTGCCCAGATAAACGATTATCTCGGTCACTGAAGCGAGATTGATTTTTTTCCAGTGGGCAAAGACAAATCCACTGGCGATCAGCAAGAACACTGAAAGAACCGGGGAGAGGGGTCTTATGAATTCCATCCAACAGCGGTTCCGCGAGCTAAATCGATGCTAGTAAAGTCAGTGCAAGGGTTTCCGCGAGTTCGATGATCGCGCCGAACTGTTCGGAAGTGATCATTCCTCGGAGTCGATAAAAGAGATTTCTTGCCAACAAGGACAACACTGACAGTACCAGCGCAATCCAGAGACCTCTCCGGCCGAGCCAGTAACTCGTCAGACCCAAAGTTGCAGCGGTGGCGAGGAGCAAATGCCAAAGCTTCATCTGTTGAGCAATAGCCTTGGCCATTTCTTCGCACTGCTCCTGGTAGCCAAAGATAAAAACCAATAACGTCCAACGTGCCAGAACCGGGGCTAGCAATAAGCTGAGAGTGACCTTCTGATCGATGCTGTCGAGAGCGGCGGCCTTGAAGAGGAGCACCATACCGAGAGCGATCGCGCCAATCGCACCGTTTCCTCGGTGATCGAGCGGGCTGATTTTTGGATCGCGTGCAGCGAACGTCAGATAAAGGGCTTCAAGGTGCAATCCGCCGGTCAAAATGATGACGACCATGATGAGCGTGATGCTAAGAATCTCCGTGGGAAGGTAGGGCGCCAGAGCATAATTGGAAAACGCTAGAACCAGACCCAACGTAAAACCAATGACAGGGAAGTAAATCGACGCGGCGCCGATCGCTCCGAAAGAGGGCTGGACGGCGGTAAACCGGCCCCAAATCGTCAAATATTTTGCTGCCGAGACGAATCTTTGCACCAAGGACTTTTCCCCTACTGAACGCCACGTGTCAAATGCCTGAAGGCGGGCTTCAGAGATGACCCGTCGAGTGCAAAAAAAGACACGAAAAATCAAAAGGTTACGGTGCAGTTAAGGCTTTACTTTTGGGCGGCTTTTCGGTACAATGATCGATGCTGGTAATTTGATATAACCCCACAAGATTTCAGCAAAATTTACAATTTTTCCGGGTGAAAATGGCTGACGCAAAAATTCCTCAAGATTCCGATTACAACGCCGACAACATAAAAGTTCTGGAAGGGTTGGAAGCGGTTAGAAAACGTCCAGGCATGTATATCGGCGACACGGCCGAGAGGGGTTTGCATCACCTAGTCTATGAAGTTGTAGATAATTCCATCGATGAAGCGCTGGCCGGCCATTGCGACACGATCGAAGTCACCATTCATATCGATAACAGTGTCACTGTCGTCGATAACGGTCGCGGCATTCCGGTCGATATTCATTCGACCGAGAAAATTTCCGCTGCCGAGGTTGTCTTAACCAAGCTACACGCGGGCGGTAAGTTCGATAAAGCATCGTATAAAGTGTCCGGCGGCTTACATGGTGTCGGTGTTTCAGTCGTCAATGCGCTATCCGAAACGCTGGAAATTGAAATCAAGCGCGATGGGAAAGTTTATCAGCAAAGTTATCGAAGGGGCGAGCCGGTGGAAAGCCTCAAGGAAGTCGGCAAGTCCAAAGAACGCGGGACGCGGGTAACCTTCAAGCCCGACAGCCAAATCTTTGAAACGACGGATTTTAGTTTCGATATTCTTTCGCAGCGGCTGCGCGAGCTGGCGTTTCTAAATCGCGGCGTCAAAATCACCATCGAAGACGAACGGAGTCAAAAAAAGCACGAGTTTTTTTACAAAGGCGGCTTGTCCTCTTTTGTCGAGCACCTCAATCGTGCCAAGACGGCAGTCCATCCCAAGGTAGTTCACTTCGAGGGAGAAAAAGACGCTGTCGAAGTCGAGATCGCTATGCAATGGAACGACGGCTACACCGAGAGCGTCTTTTCCTTTGCCAATAACATCAACACGATCGAAGGCGGGACTCACCTGATCGGTTTTCGGTCCGCTTTAACCCGCACGATCAACAACTATGCCATGAGCAGCGGACTGCTAAAAAAAGACGAGGAAAATCTACAGGGCGAAGATGTTCGCGAAGGACTTACCGCGGTGATCAGCGTTAAAGTACCCGAGCCGCAATTCGAGGGCCAAACAAAAACAAAGCTTGGCAATAGCGAGGTCAAAGGCATTGTCGAAGCGCTGCTGAACGAAAAATTCGCCAGTTATCTGACGGAAAACCCGAGCGACGCCAAAAAGATCGTTGCCAAGGGAGTGGAGGCAGCGCGCGTGCGCGAAGCGACGCGCAAGGCGAAAGACTTAGCACGGCGTAAGGGTGCCTTGGACTCGGGCTCGCTTCCCGGCAAGCTCGCTGACTGCCAGGAGCGGGACCCCGCGCTCAGCGAACTCTACCTCGTCGAGGGCGATTCCGCCGGCGGCTCTGCCAAGCAGGGCCGCGACCGGCGCAATCAAGCGATCCTTCCGCTCAAGGGTAAAATCCTCAACGTGGAAAAAGCGCGCTTCGACAAAATGCTTTCCTCCCAAGAAATACGCCTCATGATCACGGCTCTCGGCACCGGCGTGAAAGAAGATTACGACCCCGCGAAGCTGCGTTACCATTCGATCATTATCATGACGGATGCCGACGTCGATGGTTCGCATATTCGCACTTTACTGCTGACGTTTTTTTATCGACAAATGCCCGACCTGGTGGAGAAGGGCTTTCTCTATATCGCTCAGCCGCCGCTGTACAAGGTCAAACGCGGCAAACAGGAAAAATATTTGAAAGACGAACAGATGCTCGAAGACTATCTCATCGAGCTCGGTACGGAAGATATTCGCTTACGCGCAACCCAGGACGGCAACGGACTTGTGGGCCAGCCGCTGCAGGCTTACGTCAAGAAAATTATTCGCTGGGACAAACTCATGAGCTTGCTCGCGCGTAAAAAGAAAAACCGCACGGTTGTCGATGCTTTGTTGTTGGAAGTGGATTTTAGCGAAGAGACGTTAAAGCACGAACAAACACTTAAGCAATTCGAAGCTCGGCTGGCCGCCTATGCGAGCCTGGTGAGTCCGGAGCAAGCGCCGCTCTCCTGCGTTCTCGAACAGGACGTCGAACATAATTGCTTTAAGCTCATCGTGACGGCTCGCGCCAACGGTAGCGGATCGCAAACCGTGATCGATCGGGAGTTTCTCACCAGTCCGGAGTTCAAAGAAGTAAAAAAACTTTTCACCGAACTGAGCGGCATTGGCATGCCGCCCTACGCGATTGAAAACGGCGAGCAAAAGGCCCAATTAAGTTCGCTGTCCGAAGTGCTCAGCTATTTTATGGAAGGCGGCAAAAAGGGTCTTGCGATCCAGCGCTACAAAGGTCTTGGCGAAATGAACCCGGGTCAGCTATGGGAAACGACGATGAACCCGGAAACACGAGTGCTCTTACAAGTGCGTATCGAAGATGCCGTCGAGGCCGACGAAATTTTCTCGACTTTGATGGGCGATGAAGTCGAACCGCGGCGTCGGTTCATCGAAGATAATGCGCTTACGGTCAAGAATCTCGATATCTAAATAGCCGTTCAAATCGTTCCAGCAGTTCAAGC
The DNA here is from genome assembly GCA_036558765.1 of Binatia bacterium. Taxonomy (GTDB): domain Bacteria; phylum Desulfobacterota; class Binatia; order UBA9968; family UBA9968; genus DP-20. Next base: position 10,549 of record DATBEY010000063.1, read on the forward strand.
CGTTAGAAACTTCTAACCGGCCCCTAAAGGCGAGTCATTCATGGAAGTAACAAGCAAACCGCAAAAGGTACCCGTTTACATAGAAGAGGAAATGCGTGAGTCGTTCATGGCCTACGCCATGAGCGTCATCATCAGCCGCGCTCTGCCTGATGTGCGCGACGGGCTCAAGCCGGTGCACCGTCGAGTGCTATACGCCATGTATGACGCCGGCAACACCTCCGATAAAGCTTATAAGAAGTCCGCGCGTCTGGTCGGCGATATCATGGGTAAATACCACCCCCATGGCGACTCGGCGATCTATGACACGATCGTGCGCATGGCGCAGGATTTTAATCTGCGTTACCCATTAGTCGACGGCCAGGGAAATTTCGGCTCCATTGACGGCGACAATCCGGCGGCGATGCGCTACACGGAAATCCGCATGACGCCTCTGGCCGAGGAGATGCTCGCCGATATTGAAAAAGAAACGGTCGATTTCATCGCCAATTACGACGATTCATTGCGCGAGCCGGCGGTTTTGCCGTCGCGCATTCCGAATCTTTTGATCAATGGCTCGGCGGGCATTGCGGTGGGCATGGCAACAAATATCCCGCCGCACAATTTAAGCGAAGTCATCGATGGCCTGGTCGCACTGATCGATAACCCGAACCTCACGATCAAGGAGTTGATGAGGCACATTCCGGGCCCGGACTTTCCCACAGCTGGTTTCATTCATGGCATCGAGCCCATCGCCCAAGCATATAATGAAGGCAGGGGCATCATCCAGATGCGCGGCAAGGCTTTTACCGAGACCGTCAAACGTACCGGCAAAGAGCAGATCATCATCAGCGAAATTCCATACATGGTCAATAAAAAGCGGCTGATCGAGCAGATCGCCGAGCTTGTCAATGACAAGAAAATCGACGGCGTCGGCGATCTGCGCGATGAATCGGACCGCGATGGAATGCGCATCGTGGTCGAGCTCAAGCGCGATGCGGTCGCGGAGATCGTGATCAATCAGCTGTATAAGCATACGGCTTTGCAGGAATCGTTTGGCGTAAACATGCTCGCCATCGTCGACGGCAAGCCCAGGCTGCTCAATCTGAAAGAAGCTCTGAAGGCATTCGTCGATCATCGCAAGGAAGTCGTCACTCGACGCACGGCGTATGATTTACGCAAGGCCGAAGAGCGACTGCACATTTTGGAAGGTTATCGGATCGCCCTCGACAATCTCGATGCGGTGATTGCCTTGATTCGCAACGCCGCCGACCCGAAAACCGCGAAAGAGGGGTTGATGACCAACTTCTCTCTGAGCGAGATTCAAGCGCAGGCGATTCTCGATCTGCGTCTGCAGCGGCTGACCGGATTGGAGCGCGACAAAATCATGGAGGAGCACCGCGAAACGGTTGAACTCATCGCGAAATTGCGCGGGATTCTCGCCGACGAGAAGGAAATCTACAAAATCGTTGTCGAGGAATTAAAAGAGATCAAAAAGAATTACGGTGACGAGCGGCGCACGAGGATTGTCGATCGGACCGAAGAAATCTCCATCGAAGATCTGATCGTCGACGAAGACATGGCAGTCACCATTTCACACGAGGGTTATATCAAAAGGAATCCTGTAACCCTTTACCGGGCACAGCGGCGGGGCGGCAAGGGCAAAATCGGCACGACGACGCGAGAAGAAGATTTCGTCGAATACATGTTCATCGCCTCGATGCATGCCTATATTCTGTTTTTTACCACGATTGGCAAGGTTTACTGGATCAAAGTGCACGAGCTGCCGCAAGCGAGCCGAGCCGCGAGAGGCAAGCCGATTGTCAACCTGCTCAATTTGGAGTCGGGCGAGAGGGTTTCGGCGTTTCTACCGGTACGGGAGTTTCAGCAAGGACGATATATTGTTTTTGCGACAAAAAACGGCCTCGTTAAAAAAACCGAGCTCATGGCCTACGCCAATCCCCGGCCGTCCGGCATTCGAGCCATCGGCCTCGAGCAAGGAGATGAGGTCATCGGCGTACGCCTTACTGACGGCCAACAGGAACTGATTCTTTCCACCGCCGACGGTCAGTCGATTCGGTTTAAGGAGGAACAAGTGCGTGCCACCGGGCGCGGCACCTTCGGCGTCGTGGGCATGAAGCTCGACCCGAATGACAAAGTCGTCAGCATGGAAATCTTGAGCCTCGGCGCCGATATTCTGACAGTGGCGGAAGGCGGTTTCGGCAAACGGACGGAGATGGACGAGTACCGTCTGCAATCGCGCGGCGGCAAAGGCATCATCACGATGAAGACGACGGAAAAGACCGGCCGCGTCATCGGCGTGCAACTCGTGGGTGCAGACGACCAGCTCATGCTCATTACCAATACGGGTAAGATCATCCGATTGCGCATCCACGACATTCGGGTCATCGGCCGGAATACACAAGGCGTGCGCTTGATCGATCTTGACGAAGGAGAGCGAGTGGTTTCGCTCGCGCGTCTGGCCGAAAAGGAAGAAGAGGACGAAGAGGAAAAGGACGGTGAATGATTCTTCTTCTAGCGCACAATTGCGGCGGCTAGCTGCGCCGCTGGTAGCGGCAGGCAAAATCGACTATGGCCAGTGAAATTGGCGTGGTGGGCGCCGGTGCGTGGGGAACCGCATTGGCCAAGGTTCTTGCCGACAAAGGTCAAGAGATTATCCTCTGGTGCCATGGCGCGGAGACTTTTCGCGACGTAGTTGAAAAACGAGAAAATCGCGCTTATCTTCCGACGATCGCGCTCCCTCCGACGATCAAAGCCACACAATCCATTCGCGAAACCCTATCGGGCAAGCGCCTGATCGTGATCGCGTTGCCATCGCACGTCGTGCGCGAGGTTTTAACCGATGCCGCAGCAAGAATTGACGACCGAACGATGATTCTCTGCGGTACTAAAGGACTCGAAGAGGCGAGCGCGAAAACAATGGGCGCGTTGCTGCTGGATCTATTCGGTTCGGCAGCGCAATCCCATTTGGCATTTCTCTCGGGTCCAACGTTTGCGATTGAAGTGGCCCGAGAACTCCCCGCGGCAGTCACCGTAGCGGCTTACGATTTGGAGGTTGCCAAGTCCGTTCAAGAACTGCTCAGCACGCAATATTTCCGCGTCTACACGTCCGCGGATGTTATTGGCGTGCAGATGGGCGGTGTCATAAAAAACGTCATCGCCATTGCCGCGGGGATTAGCGACGGCTTGAGCTTGGGGCAGAACGCGCGTGCCGCGCTTATCACCCGTGGGCTTGCCGAGATGACGCGTTTGGCAGTGCGAATGGGAGCGGACCCATTAACGCTTGCAGGATTACCAGGTCTTGGCGATCTGATTCTCACCTGCGCCGGGGACCTGAGCCGCAATCGAGCCGTCGGCCTCCAGATCGCACGCGGCAAGCGGTTAGACGAGATAACCACTGCAACGCGCACCATTGCCGAGGGCGTGCGCAACACCCGCACCGTACGCATTTTGGCAGAGCGGTTGCAGGTGGATATGCCGATCGTGGAGCAAATGGCCCAGGTGCTCTATGGCGGAAAAGAGCCAGCGAGCGCAGTACGGGATCTCATGTTGCGCTCGCTCAAAGCCGAGGCGGACTAAAATTGACAACGCTCGGTGGGTGTGGTTCATATAAACATTTGGCTGTTTAAGCGGTCACGGGAGCAGTAATTGTATGAAACGAACATACCAGCCGAGTAATATCAGGAGAAAACGGACGCACGGTTTTCTCGCGCGCATGGGAACACCCGGCGGTCGCAATGTTATCAAACGGCGCCGGGCCAAGGGACGCAAACGATTGACCGTTACTGTGCCGCCAAAACGGGCGCGGACGTAAGTCCGAGTGGAGTCGCTGAGCGCGTCGCAGCGGTTCCCGAAAACGGCACGCCTGCGAAAACGAGCTGAGTTCGCAAATCTCTCCCGCCGTGGCGTCAAGCTGCAATCGGCAAATTTCGTTGTCGTCGTGTGGGCGAAACGACAGCAGGAGAATCGCTTAGGGATTACGGTTAGCGGCAAAGTCGGAAATGCGGTGACCCGAAATCGGATCAAGCGCTCGATCCGAGAGTATTTTCGGCGGCATCGCGCCGAACTGCCGATGGCAAGCGATATTCTCGTCATTGCGCGCAGGGGCGCCGCCGGGCTTGAAGGCGATCGCGTTCGCGCTGAACTCGAGACCGTTTTCGCAGCTCAGCGGAAACGCCAATTGCTGAATTTCGTGAGATGAGCCGCGCGGTCTTTTGTTCGCTGATTTTCGTGTATCGAAAACTTATCTCGCCATTTTTGCCGCTGGCGTGCCGATTCTACCCCAGTTGCTCGGTATACACAGAACAAGCCATTCAAAGATACGGAATCATCAAGGGAGTCGCCTACGGAATCAATCGCATCGTGCGTTGCCACCCATGGCATCCGGGCGGCTATGACCCCGTAAAGTAGTTTCTATTTCCATGGACAAGCGCGCGCTCATCGGCATCGGCCTCTCGATTCTCGTGTTAGTGGTTTACCAGCAGGTGGTAACATATTTTTACGGACCGCCGCCGACGGTTTCCGCTCCCGAAGTGGAAAGAAACAAACCTGAAACTACCGAACCGCGAGAAAACAGTACACCCACAGCGCCGAGTGTCCCTCCGCCGGCGTCAGAGGCTGCTGTAGCCGCCGCTTCAGCCAAAGAAATTACCGTCGAGACGGAGAATTACCGCGCGGTGTTCACTACCGCAGGCGCTCGACTGAAGAGTTTCAAATTCAAGAAGTATCGGAGCTCCGTGGATGAGAAGAGCCCGCCTTTTGAAATGATCCGCAATGTTCCCGGTGTGCCGCTGCCCCTCGGGGTGCGCTGGCAGGCGGCATCCCCGGTGGACGACAGCGACGTGATCTATTCAGTGCAGGGTGGCGATCTGAATTTGGCGGGCGATTCCAAGGGAACCGTAATTTTCCGAGGACAGACCAAGAACGGTGCAGCCATCACCAAGTCGTTTACCTTTTCCGGCGCCACATACCCAATTCAGATGGAGGTTTCGGTCAAAGCCGCAGACGGAGCCATGGCGAGCCCGGAAGTCCTGCTGGCCGACCAAAGCGACCATCCGGCGCCCAATCATGATGCACCTTTTGAGGGATTTATCGCGCTCGTCGATAATAAGATCAGGCGAGAACCGCCTGCGGAAGCGGCCAAGGGCCATGAATTTACCGGGGACGTCTCCTGGGCGGGATTTGGCCACACCTATTTTTTATTTGCCTTGCTTCCTGAAAACGGGGCGCAGCACAAGGTCTCGGTGGGCCAGACGGGTGCGGCTCTGATCGGCGCAGTCGGAGGTCAAGCCGCAGACCAACGCTATACGCTGTTTATCGGCCCCAAGGAAATCGACACCTTAAAAGCTGTAGGTAAAGGCATCGAGCGGTCGATCGATTTCGGCATTTTCTGGTTTATCTCGATTCCTTTGCTGTATATCCTGCATTTTTTCCATCGATTTACCGCGAGCTACGGCTTGGACATCATCATTTTGACGGTGCTGATCAAAGCCCTGATGGCGCCTCTGACGCATAAAAGTTACGTTTCAATGAAACAGATGCAAAAGCTTCAGCCGCAGATGGAGCGGTTGAAGGAGCGTTACAGCGAAGACAAGGAAAAACTGAATAAGGAAATAATGGAGCTCTATCGCCGCAACGGGGTAAATCCGCTCGGCGGATGTCTACCCATGGTGCTGCAGCTTCCAGTATTTTATGGTCTATACAATTGTCTGGGGACCCCGATTGAGCTTCGTCATGCACCCTTTCTATGGATCAAAGATCTTTCGCGGCCCGACTGGCAGTCGCTGGCTTTCTCAGTCCCGAGTTGGTGGCCTGCATTCTTGCCCGGCGGCATTCCGGTATTGACCATTCTGATGGGCGCGAGCATGTTCATGCAACAGTGGATGACACCAACAGCCGGAGACCCCAATCAAAGGAAAATGATGATGTTGATGCCTTTGATGTTCACCTTTATGTTCGTCTCGTTCCCGGCGGGATTGACGGTTTACTGGCTGGTCAACAATCTGCTGACCATCGGCCAGCAGTATTGGATCAATCGGAGTGTCAAGTAACCTCGGCTTGTTGAGAGGCAGTCTTTATGGATTTCGTGGAAACCGAAGGCGAGAACATAGACGACGCCATCGAAAACGCGCTCAAACTGCTGGGCGTCGCCCGCGATAAAATCACTGTTGATATCATCGCCGAAGGCCGCAAGGGAATCCTGGGTTTCGGTTCGCAAAAGGCGCGAATACGGGCTCACTTGAGAAAGCCGCCGCTCGGGCAAACGCCAGAGCCGGAAGCCGTCGCCGCAGAGCCGGCGGTTTTCAGCGTCGAAGCGGCTGCGCTGGCTCAAAAAGCGGAAACGGCGTTGCGCGAGATTTTACGGCTCATGGGCGTGAAGGCGACGCTCGAGACAAAAACCTCCGGCGATGAAACGACACTTCAAATCCATGCTGACAACAGCGGATTACTCATTGGCCGCAAAGGACAGACCCTGGAAGCATTACAATATGTTGTCACCCGCATTGCCGGTGAACATTACGCTGCCGAAGGACCGCATATCGTCGTCGACATCGAGAAATACCGCGAGCGACGCCGCAGAATGCTCGAGGATATGGCTCTGCGATTGGGTGAGAAGGCGAAACGGCAACGTAAAACGGTGACCGTGGAGGCCTTGAGCGCGGCCGACCGTCGCATTATTCACGCCGCGCTGCAAGACGATCCCTGGGTTTCGACTAAAAGTCTCGGCCAGGGTTCGTATCGCCGGCTGCTGATCATCCCGGAGGGAGACCGCAAGAAAAGGGATACGCCGGCCTCGCCGCAGCAGCAAAAGCAGCAGCCCGAACAAGCCCAAACCCAAAGCGGGGAAGAACCGATCTCCGCAGAAGACGAAGATTCTCAGTAACTGTTCGCCGCGGTCGTTTGTTGACCCCCCGGCGTGGGTTCTTTATAGTAGAACCGTGATTCAACGGCGAAAAACCAGACAAATTCAGCTCGGCAAGGTGAAGATCGGCGGTGATGCTCCCATCAGCGTCCAGTCGATGACCAAGACAGACACTCGCGATGTGCGCGCGACGGTCCAACAAATTTGGGATCTCGAGGCGGCAGGTTGTGAGATTGTCCGCTGCGCCGTGCCGGTGCGTGAAGCGGCAGAACAGCTTGGTGAGATCAAGAGAAGAATTCGCATTCCACTGGTTGCCGACATTCATTTCAATTATAAGCTCGCGCTGATTGCCATTGAGCAAGGCGTTGACGGCTTGCGGCTCAATCCCGGTAATATTGGTGCCCGTAAGTATGTCGAAGAAGTTGTCAAAGCTGCTTCTGAGCGCAGCATACCGATTCGTATCGGCGTCAATGCCGGCTCACTGGAAAAGGATCTGCTGCAACGCTACAACGGTGCCACCGCCGAGGGAATGGTCGAAAGCGGGCTCCGTCACATTCGAATTCTCGAAGATCTCGGTTACAACGAAATCAAGATCTCGCTGAAAGCTTCCGACCCGCTGATGATGATAGAAGCCTACCGATTGCTTGCCAATCAGGTGGATTATCCGTTTCATCTTGGCGTAACGGAGGCCGGAACTCCGGGGATCGGCACGATTAAATCCGCGATCGGTTTGGGGACGCTGCTGGCTGAAGGCATTGGCGATACCATCCGCGTTTCGCTGGCGGCTGATCCTGTGGAAGAAGTGCGAGTCGGGCGGGAAATTTTAAAAGCGCTCAAGCTTAAAGATGAAGGACTCACATTTGTTGCGTGCCCATCGTGCGGCCGGGCGGATGTCGATCTGGTGGCGTTGGCAAAAGCGGTGGAAGAAAAAATGCTCCCCTACAGTAATCTCGATATCCATGTGGCGGTGATGGGCTGTGAAGTGAATGGGCCGGGCGAGGCGCGGGCGGCCGATTTGGGCGTAGCCGGAGGCAAGGGGATCGGTTTGATCTTTAAGAAGGGCGAAGTCATTCGGAAGGTTCCTGAAGCGCAAATCGTCGGCGCTCTGATGGAAGAAGTCGAAAAATTCGCCGCCGAAAAAAAAGCGGAACAGACCGCGGCCGCCACCACGGTCTGATCTTTTCTCCTCAAAAATCATTAGTTATCCCCCGGTCTCGCAAATTGAAATTGTGACGAGACACGCAACGGCGAAGGCCACGAACTTGAAAGTGTCCTTTATAGCGGATGTTCGTGACCTTCGCGCGCTTCATGGCGAATCGCGAGTTAGCGGGTAAAAGTATGCGTTGGAGTAAGACGCTCATACCTACACTTAAGGAAGATCCGGCAGACGCCGAGGTGATCAGCCATAAGCTCCTTGTACGCGCGGGCTTTATCCGCCAGATCAGTCGCGGAGTCTATGATTACCTCCCACTTGCGCTTCGGGTCATTCGTAAAATTGAGCAGATCGTGCGCGAAGAGATGAACCGAGCGGGCGCGCAGGAGCTCTTAATGCCGATCTCGTCACCCGCCGAGCTTTGGCAGGAGAGCGGTCGGTGGGAAAAGTATGGCAAAGAGCTCATTCGTTTCAAAGACCGCAACGACCGCGATTTCTGCCTCGGTCCGACGCATGAAGAAATCGTTACCGATCTGGTGCGCCGCTCAGTGCGGTCCTACAGGGAATTGCCGTTTAATCTATACCAGATCCAAACTAAATTTCGTGATGAACCGCGGCCCCGTTTCGGCTTGATGCGTGGCCGTGAGTTCATCATGAAAGACGCTTACAGTTTTCATCCGGACGTCGCAGACTGCCGGCGGGAATACGAAAACATGTTGCAGACGTACAAGCGGATTTTTAGCCGTTGTGGTTTGCGCTATCGGCCCGTCGAAGCGGATACGGGCGCAATCGGCGGCAGCCTATCGCACGAGTTTCAAGTGCTCGCGGACGCGGGCGAAGATGCCATCGTCAGTTGCAATACCTGCGAATATGCCGCCAATGTCGAGAAGGCCGAAGTCAGAACAAGCCGGCCATCGGGACGCGACATTGGCGAGGATGAGCCGAAATTGGAAAAAGTATCGACACCGGGAAAGAAGTCTGTTGCGGAGGTGGCGCAATTCCTGAAAATTCCGCCTGACAGGTTTATCAAAACCTTGGTATACAAAACCGACGGCGGAGAACTGGTCGCTGTATTGGTGCGGGGCGATTACGAACTCAATGAGCTCAAGCTGAAAACGGCGTTAGGGGCGCAGGAAATCAGTTTAGCCGATGAAAATGCAGTCTCGGCGGCCGGACTAGTCCCGGGATTTCTCGGCCCGATCGGCCTCAAGCTCCACATGATAGCCGATTCATCAGTCCATGGTATGCGCGCAGCAGTCGTCGGCGCGAATGAGGCCAATGCCCACTTCATTAATGTCGATCAGGAAAGAGATTTCAGGCCATCGGCTTTCGTGGATCTTAGGTTAGCCGTGGCCGGCGACCCATGTCCGCGTTGCGAGGCGGGAATCCTCGAAACGCATCGCGGTATCGAAGTCGGTCAAGTTTTTTATCTCGGCACCAAATACAGCGTCGCCATGGGCGCGACTTATCTCGATGCCGAAGGTCGCGAACGGCCCATCGAGATGGGTTGCTACGGAATCGGAGTCAGCCGGCTGGTTGCCGCTGCCATCGAGCAGAATCATGACGCGAACGGTATCATCTGGCCGTTTTCGATCGCGCCGTTTCACGTTCTGCTCTTGCCCATTAATTACAAAGACAGCCGTATACGCGACGCGACCGATAGCCTCTATGCCGACTTACAGGAAATCGGCGTCGACGTTTTGCTCGACGATCGGGATGAGCGACCAGGGGTGAAATTCAAAGACGCCGACCTGGTCGGAGTTCCATTGCGTGTGACGATTGGGCCGAAGGCCTTGGAAAAGGGCCGCGTCGAGCTGCGGCGGCGGCGCGAGGGCCAAACCGAGGAAGTCGCTCTTGGCGAAGTCATAAAAAAGACCAAGTCGATCATTGCCCAACCTATGCAGGCCTAAGATGGCATCGAAGCTCGAGCTGGTTCGCCGACGTGGATCCATGCGCGAGCGCCTAATTGTCGCCCTCGACCTCGATGATCTCGACCTGGCGACCGAACTGGTGCGATCGCTCGCGCAGGAAGTCGGCATGTTCAAGATCGGCAAACAACTGTTCACGCACGCCGGTCCGCAAGCCGTGCGTCTGATTCAAGACCTCGGCGGCGAGATCTTTCTCGATCTAAAATTTCACGATATTCCCAACACTGTCGCCAAAGCTGCGATTGAAGCGACCCGACTCGGTGTGAAGATGTTCAACGTGCATGCTTCGGGCAGCCTCGAAATGATGCGACTCACGGTGAAGGAAGTTGAGCGGGTGAGTCGACAACAGAAGCTTCGCCGGCCGATCATGCTCGGAGTCACGGTCCTGACGAGCCTCGGACAAGAGGATTTGCAGCGGCTTGGGGTCGAACACAAGATCGCCGACCAGGTCGTTCGATTGGCGCTTTTGACGAAAGAAGCGGGAATGGATGGCGTGGTTGCTTCTCCCCACGAAGTGGCCGATATTCGCCATGCCTGCGGTCAACGTTTTGTGATCGTCACCCCCGGCATCAGACCCGCCGAGAGCCAACGTAATGATCAACAGCGCGTCATGACGCCCGCCGATGCCGTGCGCGCCGGCGTCGATTATATTGTCGTGGGCCGGCCGATTCTCGAAGCACAAAACCCGGTCAAGGCGGCGCGTGCAATTGTCGCCGAGATGGAAGAGGGCTTAAAATAAGCTGCTCGGTTGTGACTTCAATATTCAAAGTTCAAGCGGATCGGTCACGTGGAGCTCTATTCTTTCGTGCTCCAGAGCCGGTAAAAATGGTGTACCGGATTATGTCCGGCGCCAATGACAAAGCCGGCGCGAATCGCTCCCGTAATATATTCTTTGGCCAGCGATACCGCTCTTTCGAGCGCTTCGCCACGGGCCAGATAAGCGGCGATAGCGGCAGAAAACGTGCAGCCCGTGCCATGGGTATTTCTGCTGCGGATGCGCGCCGCCCGCATCATCCGGAATTTTTTGCCATCAAAGAACAGATCCAAGGCAGCGCCCTTGCGATGGCCGCCTTTGATGACCACGGTCTTTGCTCCCATCGCGATGATTCGGCGCGCTGCGTCTTCGATCTGATCAGGGCTGCGGAGTTCGATTCCGGTGAGCTGTTCCGCTTCCGGCAAATTGGGCGTCAAGACTGTCGCGAGTGGAACCAGAAGGGCGCGAAGAGTGGCGACAGCACTTTTCTTAATCAGCAAGTCTCCGGAAGTCGCCACCATGACCGGGTCGACGACGACATTTTTAAAGCAATGCTGCTGGATCTTTGCCGCGACCGCTTCGATGATCGCCGCATTGGCGAGCATGCCGGTCTTGACCGCATGCGCGCCGATGTCTTCCATGACCGCATCGATTTGTCCCGCCACCAGCTCGGGTTTTAGCGCCAGAATTTGACTGACACCAACTGTGTTCTGCGCGGTAATCGCGGTAACCACTGACGTGCCATAAACACCGAGCGCGGCGAATGTCTTCAGATCGGCTTGGATCCCGGCGCCGGCGCCTGAATCGGAGCCGGCGATGGTGAGCGCTTTGCGAACCGATTTCATTGGCTGGAGATTGTAACAGAGCTGTTTTCCGGTTTCGACCGGATCTCGCGGCGTCATGTACGATGACACGCAGCAGTTGGAATTGTCTCTGGTAAGACGAGTTGACGGCGGTGTTTTGACGGTGCTAGACCACTAGGGAACTGCTCCCAAGGAAGATTGCACGGAGGAGTTTATGGAAAACTATCCGATCATCGATGCCGACGGCCACGTACGCGAGTCGTTGGCCGGCATGCGCGAATTTTTGGAGCCGCGCTGGCAGCGGCGCAACTTGTTTCCCAACGACTCTTGGGATCGCGATCTGCGCGGGAAGCTCGGCGCCAAACCCGAAGGCCCGCGCGACCAGATCGCGGCCATGGATAAGGATGGCATAGACGTAATGGTTTTGTATCCTACGGCGGGTTTGCATATCGGTGTGCTGCACGAGCTCGATTTCGCGACCGCGGTGAGTAAAGCCTATAACGAATGGATGTTTCATTTTTGCAAGACGGATTCCCAGCGGTTGAAATTCGTAGCGCTCTTGGCAGCGCAGGATCCCAAAGCTGCGGCCGAGGAGTTAACTCGGGCAGTTACCGAACGCGGCGCGGTAGCGGGAGTGTTGCCGACGTTCATTCCGCAGCGCCCCGACTTCGGCGACTCCTGGTACGACCCCATCTACGCAGCGGCGGAACAGTTGGGCGTCGGTCTCGGCTTTCACACGGGGACGTCAGCCGACTCACTGGGCGGCCAGCGCTTTCGGAAATTTCTCTCTGCGCACACGATCGATCACCCCGCAGAACAGATGATGGCGATGATCGCGACCATTGTCGGCGGCGTATTCGAACGGTTTTCCAAGCTCGGCATCGCTTATCTCGAGTCAGGCATTGGCTGGGTGCCGTACATGATGGATCGACTCGACGAAGAGGTCGAAAAACGCGGTGCCGATGAAACTCCCTACCTCACCAAGCTGCCGAGCGAATATGTGGCGAGCGGACGGGTTTTCTTCGGTGTTGAATGCGGCGAAAAAACCATCCCGGATGGCATCCGCTGGGGTCTGGAACATACTCTGCTTTATTCCTCCGATTATCCGCACTGGGACGGCGATTGGCCGCACACTATCAGTAAAGTTCGCGAACGCAACGACTTATCCGACGTGGCCAAGAAGAACATGATGTATGACAATGCCAGGCGATTTTACCGGCTCGGTTAAGCCGGTGGATCGATAGAAGATGGAAAACTTCGCGGATCCGCTTGTTTTGTTCACTCAACCGGGCTGAAGCAGCTGCCTCAGGACGAAAGAGTTTCTTTCGAAAAAACAGATCCCGTTCAACACCGTCGATGTCGTGAACGATGGCGCTGGACGCGAGCGGCTCTTGGAACTAGGGGTCAGCACCGTGCCGGTGCTTGCCCGTGCGGGGCAGTACATTTTTTGTCAGAATCTCGAAGATGTCGCCGAGTTTGTCGGCGTGCAAGGCACGGGACACACGCCGCTTCCTGCGCCGGTACTTTTGGTGAAATGGGTCAAAGTCTTGCGTGCTGCGCAGCGTTACATTCGGCAGATTCCCGATGCACGGCTGGGGGAGCGTGTCATCGATAATCGCGACCGATCCATCAGGCTCATGAGCCATCACATTTTTCGGATCGGCGAAGCATTTCTCGAAACCGCTATCGACGATGTCGAATACCGCGTCAACAACGCCAATGTGCCGCCTGCTGACGGGACGTGCACAACGAGCACGGATATCATCCGCTACGGCGAAAGCATCATCCGTCGGATCGAAAATTGGTGGGAGCGGGTCGAAGACAAATCGTGCGGGCGAAAGATCAAGACCTTCTATGGCACTCCGCCGATGCTGCAATTGTTTGAGCGCTCGACATGGCACTCGGCGCAACATACCCGCCAACTCATTGCGGTGCTCGAGCGATTCGGGATCGAACCGGACGAGCGATTGACGAGCGAGGATCTTGCCGGTCTACCGCTGCCCGAAGGATTGTGGGAATAGCATACTCGTCGCCGGCTCATACGATCCGGGTTCTAGCGGTTCCAACCGTAGAGCGTGAGCGCGTTGAGGCACATGATTTTGCGTTTGGCGTCATCCGAAATATCGCGGCGATTTTTTAGGGTGGACACCATGTAGGGAAAGTTGCCGTCCCAGTGGGGGTAGTCCGAGGCGAAAAGAATCTGATCTGCGCCGACCCGATCAAGCACGAACGGGAGCGTGGTCTCTTCCGGTTCGGCGGCGTAAAACCAGTTCCCGGCGGTCATGTATTCGCTCGGCTTAGCTTTGAGCAAAGGCGCTTCCGATTTTCGTTTCTCCCATTCTTCATCCATCCGGTCCATCCAATACGGAACCCAACCGGCGCCGCACTCAAGAAAGGCGACGCGCAGCTTGGGAAACTTTTCCGGCACGCCGCCGTAGATCAACGCCGCGCAGTCCAACAGGGTTTCAAATGGCCGGCCGATGGTGTGCTTGAACAAAAAAGAGTCAAAACGAATTTCGCCGGCCGGTCCCTGGCGGGAATTATGTACCAGTAAGGGTGCATTCACTCTTTGCAGCTGTTCGTAGATGGGCCAAAATTCCGGTTTGCCGAGATGCTCCTTCATACCGAAGGAAGCCACGGCGACTCCGGCCAAATTAAGCTTCGTGATGGCGCGATGGACTTC
>DATBEY010000064.1:0-5335 GCA_036558765.1 Binatia bacterium
CAATAGTGGCAAAGATCCTGCCAACCAAGTGAAGGTGGGAAACGACGTGGCAGCGCAGATCGCCGCCGGTGATGAACGCATCTTCGGGGTTATGATCGAAAGCCATTTGAAAGAAGGGCGGCAAGACTTGCTTCCCGGAAAACCGCTCGTTTATGGCCAGAGCATCACCGATGCTTGCGTGGGTTGGGAAGAAACGCGCGTCTTGATGGATGCACTGGCCGGCGCCGTCCGGCAACGGCGCTTGCGGGCGGCAGCCAACGGTGATTCTGATTGACACCGTCTCGGCAGCTAAATCCCGTAATTTTTTTCTGGGATTTTCTACAGCCTGCTCGGCCGGCCTCGGGCGCAGCCGAAACCCGCGTAAAATGCCCCACAGATTTCGGGTTCAAGATTTCAACGGCGAGTCTCATTTTCAGCCTAAGAGTCTGCCGACAAAAACCCCCATTCTTCGCCTTCTTCAGAGCAAACCCTGAATCTCCGAAGAGCGAAGTTTATTGGCTGTGCACCGCTAGCCAAATGGTTTCCACACTCGTGCGCGCAACCCGGTGGCGCACGTGACGTGGTAGCGTCAGATAATCACCGGCTTTAAGCTCCACTGATGCACCGCCCTCGAACTCCAAAATCGCCGCACCGAGCAGCACAATCACCCACTCGTCCTGCGGTTGATCGTACCAGAAATCCGGCGGGTTAGAGTGAGAGCGTGACACGATGCGTTCGATCTTTGTCGAACCGCTCTGAAATAGACTAAGAAAACTTTCGGCGTCACTCCGCTGAGGCAAATCGGCAAAAATATTCTTCACTTCGACGACCATAACGAACCTTCACAGCCGGGCGCGCTTGATCGCCGGGACGTCGATGATTCGACGCCGTCCGCGTATCGGCGGATTCTCTGCGGCGGAAATCATTGCGGTCATGAACTGTTCGATCGTCACCAAGCCCAATCGTTCGGCGGTGCCGCGGATCCCGGGAATTGACTCGGCGAGTTTGTAGAGCGGCAAAAGGAGTATCGGCCACTGCCGGCCGGGTCCCAGCACGTACCAGGGTCGCAGGATGGTTGCCGTAATTCCGGCCTCGCGAATCATCGTTTCGCCGAGTGTCCGCACCCAGAGGTAAGCTTGCATGACCGGCGCAGGGTGCGCCACGCTCACATAAACGAGATGCTCGATTCCCACTTGACGCGCCGCATTGACGCTCGCGCGGATCGAAATCAGATCAATCTTTTCGAACTGATCGGCCTTGCTGGGCGTCGGGTGAGGCGTTCCGACCAAATGAATCAGCGTATCGCCCGTGTGAAGCGCGGTTGCGACCGAACGATCGTCAAGCGCGTCACCGATCACAGCCGCCGCGCCTGGGGACACACGCGCAACGGAATCCTGGCGCGCGAGCACGCGGACACGATGACCACGGGCGATCAATGACGGAACGAGATTGCGGCCGATATATCCGGTTCCCCCTGTGACGAGTATATTGAGCGGAGTTGCCATTGTCCGAAGCGCAAAGGAAGCTGACGGTTTCGTTCAGGTCAATTTCGGCAGGCCGGGATTCTGCGGTTTGTAGCTCGGATCCTCTTTGCGCCGCCGCTGCACCGACTCATCGACTATCTCATTGCCGAACTGGGTCGTGCCGATGGCGCGGTAGTGGCGCGGCTTTTCTTGTGCGTAAATCCCGCCGAGGAATTGCGCGTACGAATCCGTCAACACGCCGCGATAGTTTTCCGCTCCGCTCGCTACCGGGTTCAGCGCCAGTCCTGTGATGCTCGCTTTCTCCTGCATCCAGCGCAGCGTCACATCCGAGAGGCGGCGGTCGGGATAGCCGCCGCCCACATCGCAATGCGCGCCGATGAACCAACGCTGCTCCAATTTTTGTTGCGCTGGCGCATCGGGATTCCACAAACAAACCTGGTAGTCGATGCGCTGTTCGTCAACCGCAATGGCATGAAACGCGTTCTCGACGATGCTGCTCAGATTGGTATCGTGGAACTCGTAGAATTTCATGTTGACGTCTTGAAGCAAATGCAGCGGAATGCCGAGAGCGCCAACCGTATCCCAGACGCCGACGAATTTGATTTTGATCTCGCGGCAAAAGGCGGCACGAAATACTTTGGCCGTGAACGAGTCGACGCTATCGCCGCGCGTCCGATAAATACCGTACGCCATCGGCACCCGCAACGTTAAATGCTGCGGCAAAATCAAGCCGCAATTGCGGATCATCCCAACTAGGCTGCGTGCCGTGTAGGCGCCGCGACTGAACCCCAGCACATAGACCTCATCGCCGTCTTCGTAGTGTTTGGCCAAGAATTCATAGCCCTGCACGATGTTCAATTCGAGACCCGCGCCGAGGCCGCCGCCGATAAAACGGTCATACCATTTCGTGCCCACCCCTTCGTCGTACCATTTTATCTGCTTGATCCCGTCCGTGCCGACTTCTTTTACCGAGTTCCAAAAACGGCAGACATTGGTTTCCACCTGTCGATCCGGCGGCAATTTTTCATCCGCCGGCCTGTTCCATGTTCCATCAAAGCAAATCACAATTCGTTTCATAGGTTTTCCCCCATAAGTAATATTGGAATGAGTGCAAAAAATACATTTTACGCCATTCCGACAAGTTGAGGAGAATTTTTACTTCGACCGCCGAAGGCTCTCGGCGGTTGACACAGCTTCGCCCGTCTTAGTACAAGAATTCTAGGAGAGTGACCAATGGTTAATGCAAATGGCGGCTGGCAACCCCCCGAGTTTGTCTCCCGCGACCGCTGCATCAAAGACACCGAAGAGATTCTCGGCATGCCTGACCTGCCGGTAACAACCACCGAGGATATTTTCCGCATCAGCACGCTCGGCATGGATTGGGACCTGGGCATGGTCGTGCATGAACCAGTGGATTCCAGCAAAATTCCCACTGGCGCTGACGGCAAGAAAGCCGGATTTTTTTTGTTGCACGGCGGCTCGAGCGATTTCAAAGGCATCGAGCGTCACGCCAAGCTGCTCGCGCAGAAGTTTGGCTTTCGGGTTATCGCCGGCACGTTTCCCGGCCGGTTTTATTTTCCCGACCCGAGTCGCGATTGGCCTGACGACACGATCCACTCGGACGGCACCGTGCGCACGCCGATCTGGCAACAGGGCGAATTGATCACGCCGGAGCAGTACGACGTGGTCAAAGATCCCTCGAAGCGCAATCGTTATGGCACGCGGACACTGGCGCGGGCAAAGCCAGAGACAAATTTCTGGTATCGCATGGCGGCCTGGCCCGCTGCGTTCGAAGAAGGCATGATCGAGGCCTGCCGCCGTCATTTTCCGGAAAAGGAATTCTCCGTATACGGCCAGGGACATTCCACCGGCGGACCGTTTGTCTGCATGTTGTCGCAGCGCATTCCCAACATGGCCGGCGTATGCGCCACCGAGCACTCGCCCTTCGGCTACCTGTGCTGCGATCGGGACAAATGGGGCGGCGACATGGGCAAGATTACCGGCTACGAAAGAGTCGAAAAGAGAGGCAAGGGCCGCACCGATCCGTTCAATGAGCTTTACATCCGCACCTGGCGCGATCTGGCCCGCTATCAAGGTCCCGAAGCTCTCGGTCAGGAAGGCCCGACGGCGCTGATGCGTCTGCCGGCGCTCATGGAGGATATTCTCGACGCTTGGGAAAAAGCCAAAAACCGACCGCAGTTCAAGGCCGAATATGTCGTCACTCATGCGATCACGGATTCGCTCGCCGAAGCGGCTCGCGTCAGTGCCGCGCGACTCAAGATGAACCGAGACGAAACCGAAGCGCTCGTCAATCGCTTCATTGGCTACACGCACGAATTAAGGGGAACTGACAAAAAGCGGGTGCCGCCGTTTCTTTTCGAGATTTCCAAAGACAGCCGCGACCACAGCCCGGAAGTTTACGAAGAAGTGATTCTGCCCGGCTTTTGCGCAATGAATCCAGCGCCCAAGATCGGCATCACTCGCTTCGGCGCCGGCGTGCACAGTTTCTGGAAGGCCGAAAAAGACTTGCCGGTCGGTATCGTTCCCTCGGTGATTAAATCGTGGCGGGAAGCGGTCACCGGCGGATATTTTATTTGATTCGTAAATTCCGCAGACCTATTTTCATTTCGCTGCGAATGTATGTGCGCGCATGTGCCGCGCGCTTCTTATCAATCGAAACTAATGAGGACACGTGAATGCAAATCACTCTTTACTATGGACCCAACACCTGTGCGCTCGCTCCCTATGTCACCTTGACCGAAGCCGGTGCCGATTTCGAGGTCCGTCCCCTCAATTTTCGCCAGCGGCAGAATTTCGCGCCCGAATACCTGAAAATCAACCCGAAGCACAAAGTGCCTGCGCTCGTGGTCGACCGCAAGATACTGACCGAGAACGTCGCGATCCATCAGTGGGTGCATCGAACCTTCCCCAACGCGAAGATCCTGCCCGCCGATCCCTGGGATGAGTTGCAAGCGATCTCGCTGCACGCTTGGTGCGCCAGCGGCATTCATCCGTACCTGAGTCGGATCAACAACCCGGCCAAAGTCTGCGACGCGGCGGGCTCGGCCGCCAGCGTAATCAAGCTAGCGACGGAATTTCTATTCGAGAACTTCAAGATCGGCGACGATATGCTAGCCGGGCGCGAATATTTTTTCGATCATTTCACCGCCCCCGATGCACACTTTTTCTGGTGCTGCCGCCGCGCCACCCAACTGGAGGTGGACATCTCAGGCTTCCCCAACGTCGCAGCGCATTTCAAACGTATGCAGGAACGCCCGAGCGTCAAAAAGCTGCTTGCCTACGAGAAAGAAGTAAACGAACATTTTGCCAAGACAGCCTAGGTGAGTTGCACAAACACACAACGTGGCCGAGCAGCAGATCGTCTCGTCCTGTCCTTCGAAGTCAACAAAAGATATCGTGAAACGGGCGCCGGATGCGAGGATAACCGCGATACACAGAGGAAGCGCGGAGCGCTTTCGCCGGCGCGCTGACCGTCTTTGCCCTTCAGCTTTTCGGCCGCGGATACGCTACACTAAGCCTGGAACAGCTTTGAAATAGCATTAAGCTCGGCATCTTGTGCAAGGTAAGGAGAAATTCATTGTCATGGGTTCAATGCAAACGTCGGTGCAAGGATGGCATACCGCGATAACGCCATTGGCTGTTCTGATCGTGATAGTTCTGCAGGTGCTTGCGCTCAAAGCTGCCTGGTCGCAGGAACTCGCTCCGCCGCGACTCAACGAGGAATTCACCAAGCAGGAAAA
Source organism: Binatia bacterium (assembly GCA_036558765.1). GTDB lineage: Bacteria > Desulfobacterota > Binatia > UBA9968 > UBA9968 > DP-20. The sequence goes on from DATBEY010000064.1 coordinate 5,225, forward strand.
AATCTACCGCAGCCAGGGCGCTGACGTTCCCAGCGGCTATGTCACCAGCCGGGGGCTCTCGGATTACGCCCAGCTTCTTCCCTCCGGCTTCTGTGACGCGCTCGCCAGGCT
>DATBEY010000065.1:0-7618 GCA_036558765.1 Binatia bacterium
CTCTTACGGAATACCTTCGTTCGATCGCGGCGAAATTCAAGAATTTCCCAGTTACTTATGCTGTTGAGCGAGGAAAACCGGCCGATATTATCATTAACCGGGCGGCTGCAGCGGCGAGCACGCTGATTGTGATGGCGACGCACGGCCGCTCCGGTCTCAGCCGATGGTTGCTGGGCAGTGTTGCTGAAAAGGTGCTTCGCGCAACAAGCAATCCGCTGCTTCTCGGGCGCTCAGCCGAGCAAGATTCCGGCGACGACAATGTGCCGGTCAGATCGATTGTTGTTCCGTTGGATGGCTCGGCTCTTGCCGAATCCGCTTTGAATCCTGCTGTTGAGATGGCGCAACGATTTCAAGCCGAGACCGTACTGCTGCAAGCTTACGAGCTACCCGCTGCCGCTTATTACGGACGGGAGAATTACCTGCCGAATTATGATGAGTTAAAAACCCAGGGCCAGAGCAACGTGCAACGTTACCTGGACGAAAAAGCAGAGTTTGTCAGAGCTGAGCGCGTAAGAAGCGTAAGAACCATCGTCGCTGACGGATTGGCTGCGGATCAAATTGTCCAATGCGCCGAAAGGATCCCGCATTCGCTTTTGGTGATGTGCACTCACGGCCGTACCGGTTTGCAACGCTGGACCGTCGGCAGTGTGACCGAAAAAGTAGTCCGGCATAGCCGCCGGCCAGTGCTTGTGGTGCGAGCACGTTAGACACCCGGCGCGCTTTATCAATGCGCGTAATCTCTGAATCTCTGATGTCGGGAGCGGTTAAGAGCTTAAAGCGGGCTATTCGATATCCGCGACTTTGCGGACGCCGTCGCCCCAATCTTCGACCTTAAAGTCCTTGAAGTCGACGGCGATCGGTTCTTTCTCCTCAATCGAGATCATCCGACCTTTATATTCGAGCAGAAACGAAATCTTTAAGAGCAAAGAGTCATCTCTTTGGTCCAGCAGCGTGACTTTTTGTTCGAGATATGAGTATTGCTTATTACGAAATATCTCTTTGACTCGCTCGCGGGTCAAACCTTCCTTGGCGCCCAGAAAACCACCCATATAGATCTCCTCATCCAGCGATTGATCGAGCCGGTCAGCCGAGTCTCTCGACGTAGCGCAAAATGTCAGTGGTCGTAACCAGGCCGACCAGACTTCCTTCAGTGAGCACCGGTAAGCAGCCGATTTTTTTGTCGGCCATTAAATGTGCCGCGTCCGTGATCGCGGTATCGGGCTCGACGGTGACGACCCGCTTCTTCATGACGTCTTTAATCAGGGTCGCCTTGAGCAACGCCGACTTGGTTCTCTGTTTCAGGCCGAAGATCTGGCTCGCCGCGGCGCCGAGCAAATCCCGCTCGCTCAGAAGGCCCACGAGTTTGCCGCTTTCGACGATCGGAATGTGACGAATTCGGCCCAGCGAAATCACGTCATTGGCGAGATCCAAGGTGTCATCGGATTTGAGCGTAACGGGAGAACCCATCATAATCTCTCGCACAACGCCTTCTTTGCCATTTTTCATTTCACTCCTCCTGTAGACGGTTCAAGAAGCACCGCAGCACATCAACGTAAGTCACAATGCCTACAAGACCTTCTGCTGCATCGACGACGGGTACGCCGCCAATTTTTTGCTCGACCAGGAGTTCCACCGCATCCTGCAACTCATCGTCCGGTGCTAGCGTCAAGGGATTGGTGGTCATCACATCGCTCACTTGCGTGCGGAGCGCCTGCTCGCGCTCATTCGGGGGTGACAGCAGTGATCCGGCGAGAAACGAGCGAAGATCACGGTCGGTGATGATACCGATCAGGTCGCTATTTCTGACGACCGGTAATTGACGAATGTCATTCTCGGCCATTAGTCCGTCGGCTTCACCGACTGTTTCGGACGGGCCAATTGTGAGCGGGTCCTTTGTCATCACATCGACCACTTTCATCCAGTTATATTTCGCCACGGCCTGCTCCTTTCAGATCCGAGCGATTTCACCGCTCGTGAGCCCGGTTGTTTTTCCAATTAGGTGAACCGAGCACGGCGCGTGCCAAGCTCGAAAATAATTTGTTTCAGAGTTTTCGTTGTTTTCAAGCATTGAGCGCGCGAGTTTTCGCAGGATCGACAAAGCAGACACGGTTTTTTTTAAAAGTGAGAAGGCGCGACCATTTAAGTCGCAAGAGCCATTGGTTTCACGATGATGTTCAGGGGGCATGTTTCTTGCGCAGCCGATTCGATAACGCAGGAGGTGAGTTATGCCGAAGGTGAAGAAAATCTTAGCGCCGACGGATTTTTCGGAGCTGTCGAAGGCCGGTATTCGGTATGCTTTGGAGCTGGCACGCGATACCAGTGCCGAGGTGATTGCCTATCATGCTATCGACGTGGGAGAAGAGTGGAAAGAGATTCGGGCGGAAATCACGCCCTACCACGATATGATCGAAGATAACCAGCGTTTGCTTGACAAATTCCTCAGCGAGCATTTTGCCGATTGTATCGATCTCGTCGAAGTGCGACAGCTGGTCGAGTTTGGCGTTTCGCACAAGAACATCGTCGATACGGCGGAACGAGAAAGCGTCGATCTGATCGTGATGTCGACGCATGGTCGCACCGGATTGGATCACATCATCCTGGGTAGCGTCACGGAAAGAGTCGTGGCGCGGGCACATTGTCCGGTGCTCGTGGTGCCGCGACCTGAGCGCCGGGTACCCATCCCCCATGCAGCTTGATCGTCAGCTTTCGAGCTGCGGCGCTATTTTATTTGTAATGTGCCGAGGTATTCGGCGATCGTTTTGGCTTTCAGGAGCGTTGTAAGCTCAGGGTATTTTGTGCCTTTGGCTTCAGTGTGGAATTTTTCACCCCACACCGGCATATATCGGTCGCCGTGGCCGCGCACTATGCGCCGACCGTCAATTGTCGCCATGACATCGTCGAGCGGATAAACGCCCTTATGCCTTTTGGCGATGGTCGTCAGATCCGGAATTTTGGTTTTCAATTCTCGACTGACCGTTCCCATTCCTTTGCCGTCGCGCCCGTGACAGGAACCGCAATATTGTAGATACATCTCGCGGCCGCCGTTCACCTCTGCGCCGAATGCGATTGGGACCGCAAACAGTCCTAGCATCGCGCCGGCGCTCCAGAGGAGCAACTCTTTTAGCATCACTGTTTTCCCCTCCCAAGTGTAAATAGCCGACGGGCCCGCAGGCGAAAGCAGCGGCCGTACCTATCCAACACCTACGATCCGGCAACTTAAATGCAAAATGGCAGTTCTGCAATCCGGGCACGCTGGTGATGTTTCAGTTCATAATGCTTTGCAGAGTTGAAAAGAACTCGGCTCATGATTGGCGTTTTTGCCAATTCAGCGCAAGACTCCGATTCGTGATGTGGCAACTAGCCTCAATCTACACAATAGGATGCCTCCGATTTTGTTCTTGGCACTAAAGCTGCGTTCATAAGTGAGTGAAATCTCCCGCTGATTGTGGAGGCACGACATGGCAGACGAGAAGGATCGATTTGGCGAGACAATGAGATTGGCCGAGCGAGCAAAAGAAGATATCTACTTCGGCGAACAGGATCGTGAAGTGCTAGCCAAGCTGCGCGATCAACTGAAGAAGGTCAACAAGGAGGGGAGCCCCCTCCAATGCCCAAAATGTCCCGGCGTTCTCGATTCGTATCTCTTTCACGGAGTCAATCTAGATCGATGCCGGGATTGCGGCGGGGTCTGGATGGACAAAGGCGAATTGGAGGCCGTGATTCGGAAAATCAGTCGCGGCCCTTTGGGCGCTTGGATTGATAAATTGACGGGTAAGAACGAGTAGTATGAAAGAAGGACAACCGAATGGGAGCCACAACGAAAAGATACGATACGAGCTACAAAAAACGCACGGATACGGATCACGATAGCTATTTGCCATTACGGTCGCCTGCGGGAGTGATCCGATGCGCAGGATGCGGAGCTTTTTACTATCGCCGCCGTTGGTCATTGAGTTCTCCGGCAGGATTCGATTCGGCTCGGGTGCGGCGGCAAGTTTATTGTCCAGCCTGCCGCAAGATCAAAGATCACCGAGCATCCGGCGAGGTCCGTCTAGCCGGAATCGAAGCAAATGATAGACGTGAAATTTTGCGGATCCTCCGGAATGAAGAGGCGCGCGCGATGGAGAAAAACCCACTCGAGCGGATTATTCGCCTCGATCAACTGAACGGCGACTGGCGCATTGAGACGACCAGCGAAAAACTGGCTCAGCGCTTGGGTCGGACGATGAAGAAAGCCAAAGGCGGTAAAGTGGCTTACAAGTGGTCGCACAACAACAAATTCGTGCGCGTCGTTTGGGAGAACAATTTACGCCATCGAGCTGGCGTCGTTACTTAACTATCATCGGCATCGGGCCGGACGGCGCTGCGGAGCGCCTTCGTTTCTCCGCGCTGGCGCTTCTCCTCGACCATCCGAAGCTTGGCCCGTCGCGAGCGTCGCCGTTTCTGACGACGGATTTTGGCGATCCGCCGCTGCGCTTCGATGGCGGTACCTCGGCGCAACGATTCAATCTTTTCTAAGAGAATTCTTCGTGCCAGGAAACGATTCAAACCTTGCGAGCGTTCCTTCTGACAGCGCACCCGAATACCGCTGGGACGATGGTGCAGTAGGACACAGCTCGACACCTTATTGACGTTCTGCCCGCCGGCGCCGGACGAGCGCACGAACTGCTCCTCGATGTCTTCTTCGCGTACATCGAGAGTCGCCATGCGTTCGACCAATTGGCGCTCCTTTTCAGCGGATACTGGGAACCGAGCCATGGAAGTTCAACCTGCGCTTTTGATTTTAAATTTGTCCGCGGTCAGTGCCGAATAGATGCGCTCGATATGCTCGGGGCCGGCGGTCTCCAGGATCAGTTCGACCTCCGTCTCGCCGATCGCCATCTGCCCGAATCCGCGACTGTGGGTGATCTGCAAAATATTCGCACCCAAATCGGCGACCCGCTGCGCCAGGCGCGCCAAACTTCCCGGCCGGTCGGAAATCACTATGGCAAATCTGCTCAACCGGCCGTCTTGAACCAGGCCGGTCTCAATAATTCGTGAAATTAGGTTCATGTCGATGTTGCCGCCCGATACAATCAGTCCGACGTTTTTGCCGGCGCCGGAAATTTTTTTGTTGACGAGCGCTGCCATCGGGACAGCCGCCGCTCCTTCGGCGACTGTCTTCTCAATTTCGAGCAACAGCAGCACAGCATTGGCGATCTCGCGCTCGTTCACGGTCACGATCTCGTCGACGTAGCGTTGGACCAATTCGAACGGCAGCGCGCCCACGGCGCGCACTGCGATGCCATCGGCAATGGTAGTTGCGGGCTCCAGTTGCGCGGGAGCACCGCGCTCGAGGGCGACTTTCATCGACGGCACGGCTTCGGCCTGTACCCCAACGATGCGAATTTTTGGCAGCAGAGTTTTGAGCGCCAACGCGACGCCGGCGATCAAACCGCCGCCGCCGACCGGCACCACGGCGACATCGAGATCAGGATTTTGCTCGTAGAGTTCGATTCCGATCGTTCCCTGGCCGGCGACGACCCATGGATCGTCGAATGCCGAAATGAAGCATGGCCCCGAAGCGCGGCTTAGGCGCACCGCCTCCGCATAAGCGGCATCATAGTCATTGCCGTGCAGCAGTGTTTCGGCACCATACTGTCGCACGCGAGTGACTTTGATCAGCGGCGCCGAGATCGGCATGACGATTTTTGCATTGAGATGGAGGCGCCGGCTATGATACGCGACCGCCATGCCGTGGTTCCCTGCGCTCGCAGCGATCACACCCTTGCGGGCTTCTGCAGCGGTCAGCATGAGCAAGCGGTTGAGTGCGCCGCGCTCTTTGAAGGATCCTGTGATTTGTAAATTTTCGAGCTTGAAGAAAATTCGATTTCCGGTCATCTGGCTGATGGTCTCGGAATGCGGAAAGGGCGAGAGATAGATTTGCTCCCTAATGCGCTCGCGGGCTTCTTCGATATCCACGAAGGAAATCATGCTAGCAAAGTAGAATGAAAGGACGCGTGCACGCAACCAAGCCAGATACGTAAGGTGAGGGATGCTGCAATTTAATGCACCCATGCGGCTTGCTCCCGCGATGGTGAATTTTCTATAGTAAAGCAATCATGATACGAGCCGGAGTTGGACAGTCTCAGGAAAAAGTAACCAGACGTGCGGTCGAGGAAGCTGCTGCTCAAGCGTTGTCGCGTGCGGGCACTTCGCGAGCGGATTTCGCGATCACTTTCTTCACTGCGGATCACGCGGCACAGTCGAGCGATTGGGTTACAGGGCTTAGTCAAGCCGTCGGGACGGATTGTGTCGTGGGTTCGAGCGGCGCGGGCGTATTGACTGGCGAAGGAGAGATTGAAGGCGGGCCGGGAGTCGTTGTTTGCGTAGTCGCCTCGGATACGCTTATGGCCCGACCGTTTATATTCGAGCCGTTGCGCGACAATGAAACGAACTTGGGTATCAGCTTTGGTGACTTTCTTGCGAAGACCGGAGAGAAAAATTCATTGATGATTTTGTTGCCTGATACCTATAACGGAAATCCACAACCGCTGCTCGCCGGAATGGCGCGCCGCGCTGGCTTTCATCCGGTCGTCGGCGCCGGTTCGAGTGAGAACGGTACCGCCGGTGCGACTTATCAGCTCTGTGGCGACAAGCTCGCCACGAACTCTGTGGCCGGAGCCTATCTCTCCGGTGATTTCACTCTGCGGATCGATGTCACCCAAGGCTGCCAGCCGATTACGGAACCGATGGTGATTACCAAGGCCGAGGGGAATCTGATTTACCAAATCAATCAGCGCCCGGCACTCGAAGTTTTTGCTCGCCTACTGAAGGGGCCGCTAGCGGAGGATATCCGACGCGCCGTGCGTGTTATCTTTGTCGGCTTGCCTGCCAATCGCCAGGAAAACAGCGTCGCCGACGGGCAATACCTGGTACGGAACATCATCGGCTTGGATGCCGAAAAAGGCATTATTGGCGTGGCGGACGAAGTAACTGAAGGTGACGCCGTGATTTTTACCATGCGGGACGGTCAGAGGGCGCGCGAAGATCTCGGGCAAATGCTACGACGCCAATGCGACGCGCTCGAACAAAAAAAACCAGCGTTCGGGATGTATTTTAATTGCTGCGCCCGCGGCAACTCACTTTACGGCATTCCCGGAATTGATTCGGCCTATATTCGCCAGGCGCTTGGTGAAGTTCCGCTGATCGGCATGTTCGGCGGCTACGAGCTTGCGCCGCTCGGACGTGCGAATCATTTGTTTGCGTACACGGGGGTGTTGGCGCTGATCGGCGAACGGGACTAAAGGGCAAGTCGCAGTATTGCAGTGGTGGAATGATGGGTCTCAACACTCCGATACTCCATCATTCCAATTGCTTTGACTTATCGTCCGATGCGTTTGCGCTTGTTGTTCAGATAGTCGACAACGATGTAGTTGCCCATCTGATCGGGCGTGGTGTAAAACACGCGGCCGGTGTTGAGCCGCGACAGTTGATCGATGAAGCCTTGCCGGTAGAAATCCGCGCCGAGCATAAACGTGTTGATCTTGATGCCGCTCTGGGTGCAGCGTTTCACTTCCTTCAGCGTCTCATGAACGATACGGCTGTGCAGCAGCGCCGAGCCCCAGCCGCTGTGCAG